>JAFRAU010000040.1 GCA_017405245.1 Candidatus Saccharimonadota bacterium | reverse complement strand
TCTACGTTCTGACGTGAAGACTGCTACCGAATCCAGTATGACACCAGTCACTATTGGTGTTAATACGGACACTAGTATCCTCTCAGGTACTTATTCTAACACTCTACTCTTTACTGCTGCGGCTAATCCTCCGTATGTGGGGTATACGTTAAAGTTCAATCCTAACATTGACGGTGCCGGAGGGTCAGGGTCTGGTAGTGATATTGCATCCAATATGCCAGCTACTATGACAGAAACTGTCATGGCTACGTCCTACAAGTTTACGGTACCGGATACTATACCGACTAGGCCAAACTACGCCTTCTCTTCTTGGAATAGTAAGCCTGACGGTACTGGTACTACTTACCATGCCGGAGATAAAGTAGAAGTAATCGCAGAAGACTTGTCTGATCTATCTGACGTGAAGGCAGAAGCCACCATCTATGCTATGTGGACACAATATAACTATACTGTAACGTATAATTGTAACTCTGGGTCAGGTTGTCCATCAAACCAGACTATTGTCACTGGGGATAATCCGTATACTTATACCATTCCTTCTACTGCTCCAACCAGGACTAATTATAACTTCAAAGGATATCTAGGTTCTGATGGTACTACTTATCAGCCAGGAGATACAGTTTCTCTTACTCCAAGTAGCCCTAGTATTACCTTAATTGCTCAGTGGAAACAAGTCTACACTTATTCCATTTCCTATAACTGTAACTCAGGTTCTGGGTGTCCTAGTAACTTCTCTACTACGTCAGAAAATACGTCTTATTCCTATACGATAAGTAGTACCGCTCCGACCAGAACTAACTATAACTTCACCAACTATACTGGGTCTGATGGCACAACATATAGTGCAGGTGGAACAGTGAGCCTTTCTACTTCTAAGACTTCTGTAACACTGACGGCGAATTGGGTAGCAGCAGGACCTGCCACTATCACCGTTGGAGGTCGCACCTGGACCGCTAGCACAGCCTCTACTTCATCCACCTGGTCTAATGCAGCATCTGTCTGTTCTAACCTCGGTTCTGGTTGGCGCCTACCTACCGCCGCCGAATTCCGTACACTTATAGGCTCTACCGAGGGGTATGCTGGTACTAATACTGCCAACATCAACACTATCCGTTCTTCCTGGGGTACCGGCAGCTACTGGTCTTCTACCGTTGGCAGTCTCAGCAGCCGCGCCCTCTACCTGAGTCTCGGTGGTGGCAGCGCGAGCGTCGGCGAAAACGATAAGACCGTTTCTTGCAGAGTAGTGTGTACTAAGTAATATAAAAAACTAATTAGCAACCCGATACCTTAGCAACCCGCCCTATTCCTGGTTTCTCGAAATATTATTTCGAGCCAATAAAAATGTAACTTGCTACGGGTTGAGCACGTGTTCCATCCACGGCGCAAACCCGCCTAGCAAGTTATATTTTTATTAGCCGCGAGAAATCTATTGAGAGAAATTAGGAATAGGGAGAGGGTTGCTATCTTAGTGCTTTTACAAATTTTTGAAATAATTCTCCGCGTTCACCATAAGAATTAAACATATCGAAGCTAGCAAAACCTGGTGACATCAGGACGGTGGCACCGGAATCGGAAGACTCAGCATAAGTTTCGGCTAATTCCCTGGCACGAGATACAGCGGCCTCCAAAGTGTCAGCAAATTCGTATTTTGACGCGTCTTCTCCTTCCGAGAGTTTTTTAGCAGTCTCGCCGATAAGGATGGCTTTTTTAACGTTTTTAGAATTAAAAATTCTTTCTTTGATAGGAGAAATGTCGGTGCCTTTGTCTTTACCACCAGCAATTAAAATCGTGGGGGTATGTTCAAAAGTTTTGATGGCAACGTCGATAGATGGGAAAGTGGTGGAATAATTGTCGTCGTAGTATTTGACGTGGTTTAATTCTCTGATGAATTCACAGCGATGTGGTAAGCCTTTGAAGTTCTTGAAAGCTTGTTCTAGGGCCGGGTATAGTTTCCCAGTTAGCAGTCCGTTTATATCTCCATTATGGCATCTGGCGGCTACGGCAAGCAGGGCGGCTTCGGCGTTTTCTTTATTATGTGCTCCTGGCACTTGGAGAAGGTCAAGAAGTGTGGTTAGATTTTCTTGGGCGGCCGGGGAAAGTTTAGGTACGTTTTTAGACTTCTCGGTTAGAGGATAGGCTAGTTTTTTAGCGGTGGACTCTGCTGCGACTTTTTTAGTAGTGGGATTATTTGTGAAATAGACTAAATATTCATTTTCTGTTTTAAATCTGGAAAGAGCGGCCTTAGCATGGACGTAATCGTCAAAATCTTTGTGGACATTAAGATGGTCTGGCTCGATTCTAAGCATGACACTGATAAATGGGCTAGAATGTAAATCCCAGAGCTGGAAGCTGCTCATTTCGTAAACTACGTCATCAAGTGGAGTGAGCTGGTCTAGGATGTCTAGCGCTGGTATGCCGATATTGCCGACAAGATAATTTCGCGGTAGGACGGAGCCAGGTTTTTGAACTGGATAGCTAGACTCGACGATGGCGTCAAGTAGTGCCTTAATCATGGAGCAGGTGGTACCTTTGCCCTTGGTGCCAGTGACAGCAATAATTTCTGAGGGACAATGTTCAAAGAAATATTTAGTAGCGGAAGTCCAATACGGTTTTTTACCGGATAATTTATAAAAAGATTCGTTATCTACACAGTCAGCTTCATTTTCAAATTCAGTGTAATCGTAATGTGGACGAACGGACGGAGAGCGAAAAACTACGTCATAATTTTCTAGCCCGAGACTGTCAATTTCTGAATCAGTGAAGTTGTCAAAGATTTTGATTTCAATGTCTTCTGGTGCGACGTTATCATAGGGATGAGTTTTAAAGTATTTTTCGACGCTTTTTCCTTCCGCGCCGTATCCTAAAATTGCTAATTTCATAATATATATTATACTATATTTTGAGTTTATCAGCGAGTTCATTAATGAGCGATTTCTCGCAAGAGCCAACAGCAACAAAACCCATGATGTTACTGCCTCTAAATTCTCGGGCTAAACTAACGATATCTTCTTTCTTGATGGAGCGGATAATTTCTGGGATATGATCGTAATTTTCGATTTCGCCATCAACGAAGTAACTATCAGCATAAAAGTCGGCAATCTGGCCAGTAGTTTGGGCGCCCATTTGGTACCTGCCGGTAGCATAGGATTTAGCAGCTTCAATGTCTGAATCTCTAATGTCGCCATTTAAGACTTTCATTAGCTCTTTGCTAATGAGGTCAAAAAGAGCTACGGCATCATCTTCGTTGACTTCTCCATCAAAATCCCAAGAAGAATCATGGTTAGTGTTAGAGATGCAGCTTCCGATGCCGTAAACTAAGCCACGTTTTCTGGCTTGACCAAGGATGCGACTATTCATAGTACCAGTTAAAATATGATTGAGACAGTCCATGGCACGTGCCTCTTTATCGCTAAGACGTCTAGACGTGGCAAAGGAAAAGCCAAAGGTGATATTGCTAGCATCTTTTCTTCTGATTAAAATTGCATCGGAACTGTGTAAACTATCAATTGGTACCTCGAAACGCTCACCTTCTTTTAGCTCCCACGATTCTAACATTTTAATAATGGCGCGCTTTCTATGAGCAAGTTTGCCAGCAATAATGAAGCGCATATTAGCGGCGGTGTGAGTGCGACGATAATGTTCCCGAATATCTTTTAGCTCAATATTGGAAAGAGTGCTAATACGCTCGCGAAGATTGGGAGTGGCTTCGCCAATGGCGGTTTGGAGACGTGGCCAAAGTAATCTGGAATAGTCATTAAGATAGCCGGTAAGTTCAGCGCGGACGTTACCTTTTTCTGATTTTAGTTCTTCTTCATTAAAGCGCGGAGTGGTGATAGCGATACGCTTTAAATCTAAAATTCGATCCCATTCAAAATCTGCACATTCGGTTTCGTAGCAGACTGAAAAATCAGAGGTCCAGGCATTATGATAAGCACCGTTTTTGGTAAAATCGGCTTCATAGGCTTGCTCGTCTTTATATTTGGCGTTAGCTCCGAAACTTAGATGCTCTACAACGTGGGAAATTTCGTAAAGCTCTGGACGTTTGGCATAGCGTAATCCTGCGCGGAATTGGACCCTAGTGTTCATGACACTAGCACTAGGGACGTCAATAAGTAGTCCCCGAGCACCATTTTTTAGTGTGATTTCTTCAACTGAGTGTTTCATGACTTTTCAGGATTATTAACTTAAATCGTATGGAAAAATTTAGGATGTGACTGCTAAAATCCGTGTAAAATTATTTTTTTCGCTTGTTCTTTTTGGCACGTTTCTTGGCTTTCCTGGCGGCATTACGCTTACGGTTATTGTGCTCAGTTTTGCTTGGGACTTTCTTGCCAGAGCCTTTTTTGAACTCGTCATCGAGATTTTTCTCGCCGGCGGAAATTTCATTAACACCTTTTTCGGTGCTGCTTTCGGCCATCTTGGTGAGTTCTGACTCGTATTCTTCACCATCAGTAACGCCGGCTTCCTCAGCCTCCTGCTTGGTAAGACTTAGCATAATCTTTAAGACTTCTTCGCGAAGATTTTTCTGCAAGCCGTCAAATAGCTTTTGAGACTCACTGCGATACTCTACCAATGGGTCACGCTGGCCAACACTGCGCCAGTGGATACCCTCACGAAGATGTTGCATGTTTTCTAGATGTTGCATCCAAAGGGCATCGAGGATTTTAAGGTAAATTTCGCGCTCGATTTTACGCATGGCATCAGCGCCAAGCTCTGCTTCTTTGGCTGCGTAGGCTTCTTCTACGGCAGTTAAAGCTAGCTTGGCACGGTCTTTTTCTTTACGCATGAGACCGATAGTTTCGACGAGGTCGTCATCTAGCTTAAAGACGTTCTGGAACTCGGTTTTGAAGTTCTTGTTGACGCGCGAGCTGAACTGGGTAAGATCGTTGCAGGCGTCTTTCATAAGGCGGTGAATTTCCCCTTCGATATTCTCACCATCGAGAATCTTGCGGCGCATGGTGTAAACTACACGGCGATGACGATTGATAACGTTATCGTACTGAACAACGTTTTTACGGGAGTCGAAGTTAAAGCCTTCAATGCGTTTTTGGGCGGATTCTAGGGTCTTTGAGACGGAGCGAGTCTGAATAGGAGTGTCTTCATCGACGCCAAGCCTGGACATCAAAATGGCTATTCTATCGCCTTGGAAAATACGCATAAGGTCATCTTCGCAGGAGACGAAGAACTGAGTAGTGCCAGGGTCACCCTGACGACCGCCACGACCGCGCAACTGGTTATCTACCCGGCGAGAATCATGTCGTTCGGAACCGATAACAACTAAACCGCCAAGTTTTTTAACCTCGTCAGACAATTTAATATCGGTACCACGACCAGCCATATTGGTGGCAAGTGTGACTGCGCCCTTTTCACCAGCTTTTTCGATGATAGCGGCTTCATGCTCGTTGTTTTTAGCGTTTAGCATATTATACGGAATTTTGGCCTCGTCTAGATATTTAGCAATAAGCTCGTTTTTGACGATACTGGCAGACCCAACTAATACTGGCTGACCTTTTTCGTGATACTTTTTCACTTCTTTTACGATAGCTCGAAGCTTGCCGGCTTCGGTACGGAAGATTAAGTCGTCTTTATCTACGCGCTTTATTGGGCGATTAGGCGGAATCTGGATGACGTCTAGGGCATAAATTTGTTGAAATTCCTCAGCTTCGGTGAAGGCTGTACCAGTCATACCGGAAAGCTTACGATAAAGGCGGAAGAAATTCTGGAAAGAAATGGTGGCGAGAGTCATAGACTCTTGTCTGACTTGGACACCTTCTTTGGCTTCAATGGCCTGGTGTAGACCTTCGTTGTAACGACGCCCCTGCATTAAACGACCAGTATGCTCGTCGACAATGATAACTTCTCCGGAGTTGGTGACGACGTAATCTTTGTCGCGCTTAAAGATGACCTCGGCGCGGAGAGCCTGGTCCATATGGTAAACAAGGCGTGTGTTAGCAACGGAATAGAGATTGTCGATGCCAAGGATTTTTTGAACCTTGTCTACGCCCTCGTCAGTAAGTGTAACGGAACGGTGTTTTTCGTCTAGTACGTAATCTTCCGGTGTGAGTTTGGCTGCGATTTTAGCAAATTGGTAATATGCCTCAGGATTGTCACCGGCAGGAGCAGAAATAATAAGTGGAGTTCTAGCCTCATCAATTAAGATGGAGTCTACCTCATCAACGATTGCAAAATTAAGCTCTCTCTGACGCAAAAACTTAGGCTCGTTGACCATGTTGTCACGAAGATAATCAAAGCCAAATTCATTGTTGGTACCATAAGTGATATCAGCATTATAAGCTTCTTTTCTAGAACAAGGTTTTAGATGACGAAAACGCTCATCTTCGTGTTCTTCGTTGATGTAATCTTTGTCATAAATGTAAGACGCTTGATTAATGATGACTCCGACTGAGAGTCCAAGAAAATCATAAACTGGACCATTCCAACCAGCGTCGCGTTGAGCGAGATAATCGTTAACGGTAACGACGTGGACTCCACGTCCGGAGAGTGCATTAAGGTAAGCCGGAAGAAGAGCGACTAAGGTTTTACCTTCACCGGTTTTCATTTCTGCTACGTTGCCTTCGTGAAGCGCCATACCGCCGATAAGCTGGACATCGAAGTGTCGCATGCCGAGGACGCGATTTGTGGCTTCGCGGGCTAGGGCAAACGCATCCGGTAAGATTGTATCAAGTGCTTTTTCTAGGGCAATACCAGCTTTGTCGTCTTTGATAGAACCGTGGACATTGTTTAAGTTTAGTTCTTCTTTCTGCTCTTTTTTGCCTTCGTTCTTATGTTTTTTGAGCTTGGAGATAGCAAGTTTGCCCTGCTCTTTTTTCATAAGGTCGTTTAAGCGATCTTTTAGGACCTGCGTTTGTGAAGCAAGCTCAGCTTTTGACATTTCTTGATATTTTGGCTCTAATTTGTTGATTTCAAGAGCACGTTTGTAAAGGCGTTTTAAAACTTTTTTCTGAGCGTCGCCAAAAATTCCTTGAAGGAACTTAGTTAGGGCGGTCTTATCCGCTAATTTATCAGTGGGTTTTTTCTCTTTTTTGGGCTTGTTTGAGCTTACCGCAGCAGTAGAAGTGTGTTCGATAATATCGGAAGTGGTTGCGTCATCAAATTCGTCTGTATCATAGTCTGCCATTTTAACCTCGCTTGAAAAGGGATTTAAGTTTATTTTTTCTGAGATGTGGAGTGGTTTCTAATTTATAACGACGAATCTGTCCCATGAGCTTAGCCTCGATAATATCAATACCAGCATAAACATTGGAAGATTCGTCCTTGGCAGCAATAACCTTTCCGCCTGGAATTTCCATTGCGGCAGAAATTTCGTATTTGTTACCGTGCGCACGGTCTACTTCTGCAACGACGATTTTTGCTAGAACATCTTTCTTGCTACCGCGTGGCAAATAGCGATCTAGCTTACCAATACGCTTTGTTGCATATTTTCTAAAACTCTCCTCGACCTTGTATTTGTTCCCACTAATTTCGATTTTTTCAATCATAACACTCCTTTTATAAAATTATACTATAACTCTTCTCTATTGCCAAGGTAGGGTCGTAAAACTTCTGGGACTATGAATTTGCCGTCCTGAGACGCGTAATTTTCAATGACGGCGACCAAGGCACGGGCGAGAGAGATAGCGGTGCCGTTTAGAGTGTGAACAAATTCTAACTTGCCGTCTTTTCTTCTAACTCTGATATTGACGGAGCGAGATTGGAAATCGGTACAGTTAGAACAGCTAGTAAGTTCCTGGTATTTTTGGTTGACTGGTGACCAATATTCAAGGTCGTATTTTTTGGCGGCGGGAGCACCCAGGTCTCCGGCGGCAATGTTGATAACGTGATATGGGATACCGAGTTCTTGCCAGATTTCTTCCTCAATGCCGCGGATTTTTTCGTGGATTTCTTTACTTTGTTCTGGTAGGCAGAAGGCATACATTTCTAATTTGTTAAACTGGTGTACGCGGAAAAGCCCCCTGGTATATTTGCCGTAAGCACCTGCTTCTTTTCTAAAACAGGCAGAGTAGCCGGCGTAGAATAGTGGTAAATCTTTTTCGTCTAGTATCTCGTCCATATGGTAGCCAGTAATAGGCATCTCAGCTGTGGCAATAAGGGCTAAATCTTCTCCTTCTACAAAATACTCGTCACTTTGCTTGGAACTACGTGGGGCGAAGCCAGTACCCTCTAAGACCTTGGAAGAAACTAGATCGGGAACAGTCATATAGGTGAAGCCATGTTCTAGAACTTTTTTCATGCCAAATTGAAGAAGGGCATTTTCTAGAAGTGCAAGATCGCCTTTTAGATAGTAAAACTTGGCTCCGGCTACTTTGGCTCCACGTTCAAAGTCTAGCCAATTGCGGGAAGTAGCATAGTCAAGGTGGTCAACCCCAACTTTTTTGTTTTCGCCCCATTTTCCGACTTCTACACTTTTTTCTTCTCCGCCAAGTGGGACGTCGTCAAAGATAATATTAGGAACCTGTTTTAGAGAGGTAGATATTTCTTTTGTGAGATTATCTAGTGCTTCTTCTTCCCTAAATAAGCTCTCTTTGATTTTTTTGCCTTTTGAAATTAACTCTGGGGAAGGTTTGCCGTTTTTCATCTGTGCGGCGGTGTCATTGCGTTCTTTTCTTAGTTCTTCTACTTTTTGAAGAATGGAGCGACGCTCGTCATCTTGTTTTAAGATGGAGTCAATGTCGGTTTTATAACCTTTTTCTTTTGTAGCGCGCCTCACGGCAGCTAAATTTTCTCTAATAAAATTAACATCTAACATATTAGATATATTATAGCATAGTTTACCGCTGGTGACTCAAAAGTGGACGGCGAATTTGGGATTGTTTCTAAGGAATAAGACAGGGATTTACCAGCCGCCGCCTCCGCCGCCTCCGCCGCCCCCGCCGGAGAAACCACCGCCTCCGCCACCAGAAGAGCTAGAAGACGAGTAAGAGGTGGAGCTGACAATAGTGGAAGATGCGGTAGAATAAAGATTTCTGAAAGAGGAATAGGTGAGGTAATTTGAGCCATAATACCAGTTGTGATCTATTTCTGGATGTTCTTTATAATACCTATTAAGCTCATTCATCCAACTCTCCTCCGCACCAAAGATGCAAGCATAAGGCAGTAACTTCTCGTAAAGTCTAACGATACCTTCGGTGGAGGTGTCGGCGCCTTTGACAGATTGTAGAAACTTGATGCGGTCTTTTTCGGCCATATCAATATATAGTTTGAGCCCGTCAAGGTACTTGGACATTTCTAGGCCAGAAATACTGCGCTTAGCATACGTGGAGGCCTTGGTAGAGAGAAAGCCTAGGATAATAAATGAGATAATAATTAGCACAATCATAATGATTGGTAAGTAGCTCCTTCCGACAACAATACTACCGGTGGTGCTTTCAGCAATTTGAAGAACGGCGGTAAAGAATAAGATGAAAAGTATGACAGGAATGATAAAGTAAGCAATAGACACACCCTTTTTATCTTTTTCAAAGAGCTGCTTTTCTTCTAGCATGGATACGGTTTTGGTATGATAGGAGCGTTTGATACCCTCTAAGGTGGAAGTGGCACGATGCTTTTCTATGTCAACAGTCTCGCCATTTTCTGGCAACTCTCCGTTATTTAAGATTTTAAGTACGGCTTTTTGAGGCCCGGTGATATCGGAAATATCTTTAATAATAATGCTCCACGTGTCTTTTTCTGACAAAAGCCCCTTCTTTTTTGAATTTTTGAGTTCTATTTTGCGGGAGACAGCCAGCTCTAATAAAGTAGCAACGAAAGATGATTTAGTAATATTGATGCCGAGCTCGGCTGATTCTGCGACTGTTAGATTTTTAGGTGGAGCATACTCAGGCTTGACAAAGAAGCCCTTATAATAAGCGGCTTTTGAACCCGCAACCTTTATGTATCGCCTGATAGCGAGAAATACAGCAATAGAAAGTACAATAATCTCCGTGACTAGAATAATTATTAGAGTGTAGCTTTTTTCTGGATCTGGAACAACGAAGGTACCTGGGGCAAAATTAACTGCAAAAGTGAGATTTTCTCCGGCGGAAAGGTTGTTAGCCTCGAACGTAATAATAGTTTCGGCGGACTTGCTGAGAGTGGAATTGGCGGCAGAAACATTGTAAGTAGTTTCGTCATCGGAAGATACGGTGCAACGTGAAGAAATGTTACGATTACCCTGAGCATTAACGTCGTTGCCAGTACCAAAGCGACCAACATAGCAAGAAGTACCAGAAGTGAGATTTTTAGCTATATCGGCTGGCAAATGAAGGTTGGCAGTAAGGTTTTGGAAGACTTGACCCCAGCCAGTACCATTAGTATCCCAGTATAATTCCTGGTAAGCGGAAGGAGAGTCACCCCAGACCAGATTGCCATTTGCATCAAATGCAGTAATGACGTTTTTAAAATCATATTCTAGGATGTAAGTTTGCTCGCCGTGGACATAGGAACTAGCGTTGCCGATATAGACTCTAAAATAGCCGGCTTCCTGGTCTATTTTTGCAATAGATTCGGACTGGCCATTTCTTTTAACTGACAAATTAAGAGTTTCCTTATCTTCTATGGTGACATTGGTCCCGTCCTGGTTAGTATAAGGAATAATACGCGTGATACCGTGATTTTGATTAGTCTCCGGGAAGACGGCGGTTAGGACTTCTTTGACGTGGAGATTGCTACCGGAATCCGTCTTCTCTAAGTAGTAGTCAAAAGTTGCATTCTTAAAATAAAAATCTTGGGTGCTGGCAGAGGCTGGATGGTGGAAAGCCAAAATAGAAAGAATAGCGGAAAAGAAAAGTGCGAAAATAATGACTGTTCTATACTTAATAGTATGTAGCGAGCGTATCATGATTTAATTGTAGCACAAAACTAGGCAGCTTCGGTTTCGGAAATAGCTTTTTTGATGGCATTGGTAGATTTTTGAAGCTTAATTCCCTCTTCTTCGGTGAGTTTGACGTCTAGACGACGTACGATACCGTTTCGACCGAGGATAGCTGGGAAACCATTGTAGACATCAGTAAAATCATCGTAAGACGAAACGGTCATTACCCTGCGTTCGTCACCTAGGATACAGTTGATGATTTTGGTGACACAGGCACCAATGCCGTAATAAGTTGCACCTTTTTTATTAATGATTTCGTAAGCTTCTTTTCTGGCAAAATCTTCAATTTCCTGGCGCTCCTTAGCGTTTAAGAGGTTGGTTAGTGGTACACCACCCATGCTAGCACTAGACCACAGAGCAAATTCAGTGTCGCCGTGTTCACCGATTTGAAAGGCATGAACAGATTTAGGTGCGACACCTAGGCGTTCTGAGATACGATAACGAAGTCTAGCAGAGTCGAGGACGGTGCCAGAACCTATAACCTGTTCCTGTGGCAATCCGGAGTAGCGCCAGGTGAGGTAGGTCATGACATCCATAGGGTTAGTTACGACTAAGAAAATACCGGAAAAACCACTAGCCATGATTTCTTTAATCATGTCATTGAAGATGGCAGAATTCTTTTTTAAGAGATCCATACGTGTTTCGCCGGGCTTTTGAGGCGCACCAGCAGTGATGACGATAATGTCGCAGTCACCAGCGTCCTGATAAGTTCCAGATTTGATTTTCATGAAAGACGGAGAAACTGCCAATGTGTCACGAAGATCCATTGCTTCGCCTTCGGCGTCCTCAGCGATAATGTCGGTTAAAACTAAGTCTGTGACGGCGGTGCGTTGATTAACTAGGCAGTAACCTATACTAGCGCCTACGTTTCCAGTTCCGACAATCATAACTTTATTTGACATAGTTTCTCCTTTAATATTTATGCTTATTATAGCATAAGTAGTGGGAGATTGGTATAAGCTTTATTGCGCTGCTGAAAAAGATTAATGACGGAAAGGCTAATGACGGTGGGGCGCTAGAAATAATTATTTGCCAAACCGGCGCTTCCTAGT
Source organism: Candidatus Saccharimonadota bacterium (assembly GCA_017405245.1). GTDB lineage: Bacteria > Patescibacteriota > Saccharimonadia > Saccharimonadales > Saccharimonadaceae > Nanosyncoccus. Next base: position 6,808 of record JAFRAU010000040.1, on the reverse strand, counting down.
ACTAAACTCGTGAATAATTTCGTCGAGGTCGGCGACTTCCATGTCTGGAAAGTATTTTTTGAGGAAAAGAAATTCTGAGTAAGCGGCTCGCCAGAGCATAAAACCGGAAATGCGCTCTTCGCCGGAGGTGCGAACGATTAAATCACAAGGTGGTATTTCTGGATGGTAGAGGTATTGCTCCACTATTTTGGGAGTAATAGTGGTAATATTATCAGAAGAAGTGGCAGGGGTGGTTTTAGCGGAAGAATTGTTAATACTAGCGTGAGCGTTCTTGTTGGCACGAGCAAAATCTTGATCTAGACGATCGGAGATAAGTTTATTGATGGCGTCGGCAATTTCCCACTTGCCACCATAGTTAAAACAGATACAGACAGTGCCATTCTTCCCATTTTTAGTTAATTCTTCGGCAGTACTAAGGCTATCTAGAACATCTTGTGGGGCTGGCTCACGGCGGCCGAGAACTACGAGCTTAATCCCCTTTTTTTGTAGCTTTTTTGAGAGTCTGGTAATATTATTTCTAAGGAGATCCATTAAATAGGAAACTTCTTCTTTACTTCTGTCCCAGTTTTCGGTAGAAAAAACGTAAAAACTAGCATACTTTACACCTTTGTCAAAGATGGCCTCAGCGATTTTTTCCATTTTGGAAAATCCTCGGCGATGTCCTTCTAGGGTGGGGAGATTTCGTTCTCTGGCCCAACGGCGATTGCCGTCAACGATAAATCCGATATGGGTAGGAATATTCTGGGTATTGTGGTCTTCTTGACTTTTACTCATATGTGTGATATAATAGTAGTATTAGGGTCTAATCTGGTGCTACGCCAGATTTTTTGACTAGATTTTCATGATTTCGGCTTCTTTTTCCTTGAAGGCAGCGTCTATCCTATCTGTATATTCTTTCGTTAAGTCATCAATTTCTTTTTCGGCGCGTTTTGTGGCATCTTCTGGAAGCTTGGCTTCTTTTATATCTTTTCTGGCATCTTCACGAACATTTCTGATGCTAATTTTAGCTGCTTCGACTTTTTCGGAGGCAGTTTTGACGATTTCTCGGCGGCGCTCCTCGGTAAGTGGTGGAATAGGAACGCGGACAACCCGGCCGTCATCTGATGGATTAAGGCCTAGGGTGCTGTCGGCGCGAATAGCGCTGGAAATATTGCCGATATTAGCAGGATCAAAAGGCGTAACAAGGAGCATAGTAGCATCGGAGATAGTGACATTTGCAACTTGGTTTAGTGGCATGAACTGACCGTAAGCTTCGACTTTGATACCGGAAAGCATGTCGGGGTGTGCACGACCAGTACGGACTTTCTTCATCTCATCATTAAAACGAGTGATGACGGCCTCCATTTTGACTTTTTCTTCTTTGGTATCGAACATATCCTTCTCCGATTAATATATTTTAATTATAACATATGGAAGTGATTTATCCAAATAGATGCTAAATTTAGTGGAAAATATAATACTGCTACATAAGTTAAAGCACGAAGTAGCCAAAGCTCTAATTAGAAAATAATTTCGTGATAATTCTATGGTCAAATGGCTAAATTTAGCCGTTTTTTATGAAAGCCAAAAATGCTAGAATAAGATTATATATAATAAGGAGGAAATAATGAATAATATCACCCGTTTTTGGGATACCCTATTTGGCGGATTGCCAGATGTGGTTGTGGCAATTTTGGTATTAATTTTAGCCTTGGTTGTGGCGTGGCTGGCCAAATTCCTAACTCTTAAATTATTAAAAGTCATCGGTTTAGAACGAGGTATGTCCAAAGCCGGCGTGGAGGAGAAAAATACAAAGAAGGTAACTGGTTTTATTGGGAGATTAGTTTACTTAATAGTATTTATACTGTTTTTGCCAGGTATCTTTGAAAAATTAGGACTTAACAATGTTGCAGCACCAATCGTGGCGATGATGAACGGCTTTATGGCGTATTTACCGAATATTATCGGCGCGATTATTATTGCGATGGTCGGTCTCTTTATTGCAAGACTAGTGAAGGAACTATTGAAGCCACTTTTGGACAAAACAAAACTAAATAGTTTTGTTGAAAAGACTGGTCTTGACGTAAAAAAAGTTGATGTTTCAAAAATTCTCGTAAGCATTGTCTATACCGTAATTGCAGTATTTTTCGTAGTAGAAGCGTTGAATACTTTGAAACTGGAAATTTTAACTAATATTGGTAATCAGATTATTTCGTACTTACCATTTGCGCTAAGTGCGGCCATAGTAATGTTGATTGCGTATCTTCTGGGAAACTGGGTAGAAAATGCACTAGTAAAGAATTTTAGTGCTAGTAAAGCAACGGCACTGATTGCAAAAATTGCGATTATCGTAATTGGCGTATTTATGATGCTTTATCAGCTTGGTATAGCTGTCAACATGGTTAATATCGCCTTTATTATAGTACTAGGTTCATTCGGAGTGGCTTTTGCTGTGGCGTTTGGCATTGGTGGGCGTGAATTTGCATCTCACACAATGCGTAAGTTTGAGCAAAAACTTGACGAAAACTCCAAAAATCGTAAGAAATAAAAAATATTATCGGAGCTGGGCGGCGGGAAAGCCGCTCAGTTTTTGTGGAATTATAATATTTCGATAACTTTATGCTTGGACGAATTACCTTTGAGGATTTTAATGTTAGTTTTCCCGGTATGAAAATATTTCGAGAGAATTTTGATAACATCAGCATTAGCCTCGCCGTCATGTGCTGGCTTATGTGTGCGAATCGCAAGAGAACCGTCTGACTGAGGCTCGATAGACTCCTTTTTGGAACCAGGTTTGACGTAGACGTGGTAAATCATGAGGCTATTATAGCATAGGACGTTTCCTTTCTAGCTTTAATTTTTCTTAATAGATTTTTCGCGGGGTGGGGTTGGCAAGTGTAGTTTTAGCTCAGGAGTCTACTCGTTGCAACATCTCCCTATTCCTAATTTCTCTCAATAGATTTCTCGCGGCTAATAAAAATATAACTTGCTAGGCGGGTCTGTGGCGGGACGCTTCGCGTACTCGACCCGTAGCAAGTTATATTTTTATTGGCTCGAAATAATATTTCGAGAAACCAGGAACAGGGAGAGGATTGCCTTAGAATCCTATAAACCGGAAATTGCCTATACTTGCCTCCCCGCCCCCAGTGGTATGGTCTACGGAGAGGAAAGCCGTGGGCCTTAATATTGTTATTCTGCGGATAAAGTACCGAGCTAAGCATGCGCAAACTGTAAGCATCAGTGCTAGAATTTACCGTAGTAGACCACCAGACGCCGTTCGTGTCCTGATTATTCAGAAGACCATTGCCCCAGTAGAAGTACCCGGAGAATATATACGAAAGCGGATACCGGCGGGCTTTGGCGGAGCCGGTGGAGAAAAGAAAGGATACGTTTGATTCAGTACAGTATCTTACGTATCCTATCTATGTTCTTATTCTATTGTATATCTTTAAAAAAGTCAATGACTCTACGTGCCTTTGTCAAAATTAACAGTCTCTCTATTTGGTGATTTCCTACTTTTGTATAATATCGAACGCGACTAATGACCTTCGTTTGATGCATTTTACACCGTGTTAAATCTAGTACAATTCTCTTTGACTGTCCTTTCGCGGAGCGTAAATTGTTGTCTATGGTTTTCTTCCCGTCACCAGTAGGGCTTTTTAGCTCCCATGTAATGGTAGACCCTTTTTCTCTTAGATCAGGAGAACGCCGATGTCCAGGGCGCTGAAATATTAAATCTTTACGCAAATAATTTGCTAAAATTATCGCAGCACGCATCTCGAAATCTTTTGGAGGATCACTGGGGCTAGTTTCGGAAATAACACGATATTTTCGCATGACTCTATCGTAACAAGAACTCTTATTATTTTGCAAGCACTAGCATGATATTTTATAGACAGCGAAGACGTAACGGAGAGTAAAGCCGTAAACCTTATTATGGCCAAGCTGTGGATTAAGCGCCGAGCTGCCCATGTCTAAATGATAAGCGTCGGTACTAGAAGTCGCCGTAGCAGACCACCAGAGGCTATACGTACCCTGATAACCCAAGTAGCCATCAGCCCACAAATAACGGCCAGAGTATATATACGAAAGCGGATACCGGCGGGCTTTGGTAGAGCCGGTGGAGAAGAAATGGGCAAGGCGTTGTAGTTATTGTGATAAGGATTGCCGTGGGAGTTTTTGTTTCGTGTAACGGAGAGTGCCGCCCGCTGGTTTATTGCTATTGCTTCTAATGTCTATCAGACTGTAAATGCGCATATTATAAGTATTGGAACTACTGTAAGATGTTGCAGTCCACCACAAACTATCTTCGCCTTGTCCGCCTAATACACCATCGCGCCAATGGTAACTTCCAGAATATATATACGAAAGCGGATACCGGCGGGCTTTGGTGGAGCCGGTGGAGTTCATGAGTTCATTAAGGCAAACTGGTCGTAATAATTTAGCATAGCTTTTTTATCTATTTCTAAATCGTTGGTGCCAAAAAAATATTCACAAAACTCTTCCCTGGCGCGGCAAATTTCTTTTTCCTTTGAAGGAGAGTTGGCGTGACAGGCGATAGTTAAATCAAATAATTCTAATGCACGGTCAATGGCGGCGTCTTGATATTTTTTCTTAGCTTTTTTTTGCCAGTTTAAGGCACGCGAGATTTCACTGCCGATGTTCCCCATTTGTAGGGTTAATGGTAATCTTGCCCATTTACCATTAGCGTAATCTTGGTGTATGTATGTCAATTTATCCATTTTGAAACAACCCCTACAATCTTTTTGCGTATGTCTGGGCTATCTACACCACGGCTTCTATTATGTTGTGATGGGCGTATATTGATCAGTGAATCATACTCAATAAAACCATCTAAATCAGATTCGTTAAAATAAAGATTAATCCCCCAGAGGTCGTATTGGTCGGAGCCGTTTTCTAAAAGAAACTGCTCTAAATCGGCGTGCATTTCTGCGTCAATGGCTAGGAGCTGCCTTTTAATATCAACTACGGCTTTTACGGCGAAATCGCCGATTTTGTTCTGACAGTCTTTTAAACTTGATTTTTTGATGGGGGCATTTAGGATTTGCATGACTCTATTGTAACATAATTTTTGAGAGATAAGGTCATGAGGGATGGCGGAACGGAGAGAAAGACCATTTGCCTTATTATGGTTGTTATTATGTGGATTAAGTGTCGAGCTATTCATGTATGAATCATAAGTATTAGCACTAGAACTCGCCGTAGTGGACCACCAGTATCCATACGTACCTTGAACGTATGAATTACCGTCGCCCCAGTAGTAGTTACCGGAGAATATATACGAAAGCGGATACCGGCGGGCTTTGGTTGAGCCGGTGGAGTTGAGGAGAAACGAAGAGTGAACGCGTATGATTTTCTACTATAATTTTGTGTGCGTATGATGGCAGACTCTATTATCAAATCATATGATTGACTTTCGTCATATACCGTTTTTGACCACCAACTACCACGAGATTCTTGTTGAAATAAATATCCATCTATGCCAAAGTGATAGCCACCGGAATATATATACGAAAGCGGATACCGGCGGGCTTTGGTGGAGCCGGTGGAGAAAAGATTTTTTGAAAGAAAAAGTTTTGAGTGATACAACGGAGAGCACCACCGCTTGCTTTGCCGTCATTATGCTGAACGCGAAGTGCTGACTCGCTTGCAAGTAAACCATAGCTGGTAATGTCAGCACTAGCCGTAGTAGAGTGCCAATACGCCTCTCCGCCCTGTGGGTATAACTTACTAAAACGCCAGTCATACATTCCGGAGAATATATACGAAAGCGGATACCGGCGGGCTTTGGTTGAGCCGGTGGAGTTGAGAGGAAGCGGAGAGTTAAGCCGTACGCCTTACTAAGGTTATTCTGGGGACCCAGTACCGAGCTAGTCATGCCCAAACGGTAAGCATCGGTACTAGAATAGGCCGAAGTAGACCACCAGAGGCCGTACGTGCCCTGATAGAACAGGGTACCATTACCCCAGTAGTAAAAACCGGAGAATATATACGAAAGCGGATACCGGCGGGCTTTGGTGGAGCCGGTGGAGTGAATGAACATATCGTAAACCGCAGGTGGCTAAGATTTCTGAAAAGAGTTTTGAACGGCGTAACGGAGAGATAGGCCGTTCACCTTAGGATTGCTAAGCTGTAAGTGGACATTCGAGTTACCCAAGAACGAATGATAAGCATTAACGCTAGAAACTGCCGTAGCGAACCACCAGTAGCCGTTCGTGCCCTGAGTGTTCAGGGTGCCATTACTCCATAAATAGGCACCAGAATATATATACGAAAGCGGATATCGGCGGGCTTTGGTGGAGCCGGTGGAGTTGAGAGGAAACGGAGAGGAAAGCCGACGGCCTTATTATTGTTATTCTGAGGCTTAAGTACCGAGCTAGCCATGATCAAATCGTAAGCATTGGTACTAGAATAGGCCGAAGTAGACCACCAGTAGCCGTCCGTGCCCTGACCGTCTAGGTTACCATTACCCCAGTGGTAATATCCAGAGTATATATACGAAAGCGGATACCGGCGGACTTTGGTGGAGCCGGTGGAGAAGAAATAATCTAATCTCATTCTCAGTTGTTTTGTTTTACTTATATATTATTGAAGACGGTAACCTTTTTAATTTTTAGCATATGTGTTATAATGTAAATATCGGACGATTTCCGAGTAGAATCGTCCACTATGTGTGGGAGATTCGGTCTAACGACCGGATCTCTTAGTTCTACGTTCAATCTTGATTAGACCAAACAGTATAGTGACAAACGTAAAGGAATCTTTATTTTCCATTATATTCATCTCCTTCCTAAGAGCATCTGTCTAT
>JAFRAU010000039.1 GCA_017405245.1 Candidatus Saccharimonadota bacterium | reverse complement strand
TTGAACTGCCCGAACTGCCCCCTTAAAAGTAGACAGCTCGTCCATATGGTGTACACCAAAAAGTAGACATTCCGACATTCTCAAAATCTTCCACTCCATCGGCTCTACCAAAGCCCGCCGGTATCCGCTTTCGTATATATTATCTGGCCGTTATTATTGGAACGATGGAAACTTATATAGCCAGCCATATGGTGGCTACTGGTCTACACGAGTATATAGCGACTCAGATGCTTACTATTTGTATATAACCGACCAAGGACTTAATTCCATATATAACAGTAATAAAGCGGTTGGCATGACTCTCCGTTGCGTCAAAATCTAACTAATGGCGGGGAGGTAAGTGTAGACAACTTCCGGTTTACAAGATTCTAAGGCAAATCTCTCCCTATCCCTGGTTTCTCGAAATATTATTTCGAGCCAATAAAAATATAACTTACTACGGGTCGAGTACGCGTCCCATCCGCGCCGCAGACCCGCCTAGCAAGTTATATTTTTATTAGCCGCGAGAAATCTATTGAGAGAAATTAGGAATAGGGAGAGGGCTGTTCTAAGTATGCTTTTTCCTAGAACTTAAACAAATCTAAAAACTTTTCCCAGAAGCTCTTTTTCGTCGAAGTCTCTTCTTTTTTCTCGACTTTCTCTACCGGCTTTTCAATTTTTTCAGTCTTCATGACAAATTGTACGGCCTTAACATCAGTATTCTTGGTTGAGGCAAAGGAACCGATATGAGCATTACCCTTGATGTTGCTGATTAGCTCGTCGATTTTGCTAGAAACAGTCGTATCTAGGTTGGCAGTTTCTTTTCTAAACTCGCTTGTTCCATTTTTAAGGGTATTGCTGCCGGTAGAGACGCTACCAACGCCATTTAGGAGTAGCTGGTATCCGGCTACGATTTTACCAAGGCCTTCGGTATAGTCGCTAGTACCGGAGTTTAGCTCTGCGTATTTAGATGTGATGGTATCTATTGCGGTTTTTAAGGTAGAAAGGGAAGAGATGCTATTTGTTAGCTCATTTATACCGCTATATAAGGTTCCGTAGCCGGTTTTGAGTGTAGAAATGCCGGTTGCCAGACCTTTTAGTGCGGTATTTACTCCTGGTGCCGCCGCATCTGTGCTGTTAAAATACTGGTTAGAATAATTCATGACAAATTTACCCATATCGTCAGTAGCAGACCACGTATCAAACATAGCCGCCGCATTACTTTCGGATATACCATGAGATGCTACCATGTATGCAACAAAAGCCGCTTTCATTTTGGCTACATATCCAGCGTAAGTATAGCCAGCCGCCGCTGCGCTAGCATTTGTAGCGAGGTCATCAATTCCAGTTTTAACGCTTGTAGCACCAGTTTTTAGTGCAGCGATTTTGGTTGCCAGCGCGTTCATATCTGGAAGTGCTGCTTGGATTTGTTTTAGCGCTGACATTATCGCATCAGATCCCTCGGCGATTTCTGTCGAAAAGCTGTCTAACTTTTTGAGGTTTTTATCAACTTCAATTACGCCATCAGATAGCATCTTGATTCCAGAATTAAGTTCTCCGGTGCCATCATCTAGTTTAACTACCGCATTTTTTAGATCGCGGACCTTATTCATTAGCTCAGTGTCATCAACTTCAATGTTTAGATTAAGGGGAATTCCATTGATAGAAAATCCGTCCATCTCAAAGTCTTTTACATCGGCAGTAATCTCGACATCTAGTCCTTCGCCAGGAAGCGCAATATAAGTAAGCTGCTTATTTTGGCCGACATTAGCTATTGTTGCGCCCTCTGCTACGATATTTTCGCACTTCGTCGTATCAAGCTGTAATGTTCCTTGCAAAGCATAGTTAGAGAAGAAATCTGGGCCGGCATAGGCTGCGTTTTTAGAGACGGTCAAAGAGATTTTTAATTTGCCTTCCGCCCCAGCGATTTCAGATGCACTTTTCTCATCACCATTTAGATAATATTTTACAGTTAGCGTCCATGGCGCCTGAGAAGAAACTAGCTTACCATCATAATAAATTTTTCCAGCCTTACTTACGTCTACCGTCACTTTGCCATCATTAGATTTAATTTTATCAGTCGTGGTCATGTTGCGTACATTTGCATAATCACCAAAGTCCTCAATCACTCCGGCATGTTCCAAAGAAAAGATATTTACTACGTCAATGTCTTCGACTTTGCCATTTGCATTAGTGTTGACATAAACCACTTCTTCCTTGGAAGCTGCACTGGCTACCGCGGCTGGCATTATTGCATTTGCTAGCATCATTATAGCTAGCGCACCAGGTGCAATTTTATCTGAAATTACGTTTCTAAAATTATTCATATTATCCTTTCCTTTACTTCTTTCTAAATTTTTTTCCTTAAAATCATTTCTAGTTTTATACACTTCAAGTCTCCTCTCTAAGTACTACGCTTTTTTACCACTGCTTTATCCATTATATAAAGCAGGCCAGGCAACACGAATATTACAACTAGCAGGCTAAGCAGCGCCCCGCGGCCGATAAATATACCAAGTTGAGCAATCAGCTGGTTAGAAGACACCCAGCCCATCAGGAATCCTACCATTGTTAGTACGCCCCCAGACACGATAATCGAAGGCGTTACATCTGTCACTGTTTGAGAAACCGCTTCTTTCTTACTGAGTTTTGCTCGATTTTCACGATATCTATCCGTTGCTAGAATCGCATAGTCCACTGTTGCACCTAGCTGAATAGAAGAAATAATTAGATATGCTACATAGAACACCACCTCGTCTTGGAAATAAGGGAACGACAAGTTCAGTGCGATTGCGGTCTCTATTGCTAGAATTAGAATTATTGGCACAATCATTGATTTAAGTGAGAATAGTAGCACTATAAATACCGCACCAATCGCGACAAAATTCACTTTCATCATGTCGGCAGTAATCGTGTCTTTAAGGTCATAGGTCGACACGCCATTTCCGGCTAGATAGTATCCACCTTCGCCCGGATAATACTTTGCACCTAGCCCGCGAATAGTCTCGACTAGTGAGAACGTTTCCTCACCCTCGTACGGCACATTTACGGAAATCACCATTCTAGTGTAGTTCCCAGAATCAAGCTTGGCATAAGTCGTACTATCTAGATAACTGTCTGGAATCGTACTACCGACCGTATCTACATAAGAAATTATACTGGTTACTTCTGGTAGCTTATGTAACTCATCTGAAAGCGCCTTTTCTGTTACTCTATCGCCAGATTTTACAAGTAGCGCATAAGTATCATTTGCTCCAAATGTTTCCTCTACCATCACATTATCTCGTCCAATTCTACTACTTTCGTTAAATAGTTTTGATGCACCATAATAATATGAGTTAGAGTTATAAGCAAGATACCCAGGCACAATTAGTAGTACAAATCCAATCACTAGTGGCATCGTAATTTTAGAGACACCCTTACCGAAACGTTTAAAGCTTGGAATTAGACTGCGGTGTTTTGTTTTTTCAATTAGCTTATGAGTTAGTAGTACTAGACCCGGCATAAACACGAATGTTGTAATCAGAGAAATTACGACACCTTTTGCAAGCGACAAACCCACATCCGGACCAATCTTAAATCTCATTAGAATCACTGCAAGGAATCCAATTACCGTGGTTAGGCCGGAGGACAGAATCGACATAGTTGACTTAGAAAGGGCTTTCACCATCGCTTTCTTTGGATCACTTTCCTCTTTTCGTATCTCCTCGAATCTATGTATTAAGAACACGGAATAATCCAGAGAAACGGCTAGCTGTAACACGCTGCCTGCTGCATTAGTCACAAAAGAAACTGTACCAAAAATCAAGTTAGTCCCACCATTAATTGCAATCGCTACGCCAAGACCTGCTAGTACCACCAGTGGCTCTACCCAAGAATCGGTCGAGATGGTGAGTACAGCTAGTACAAACAATATTGCCACTACCGTGATTACCCCCACTTCTGCCACAGTATTCGTACGCCCATCCGCAGTATTGACAACAGACCCAGTTACCGCATTATTCTCCCCCACGAGTTCTCTTACTTTTGCTACGGCGTCCGCGTCTTTCTCCTTATCAATCGTCAAAGAGTAAAGCGCGGCCCCATCTTTATAATAGGTCTCCACCGTATCTTTATCTAGCATCTCCATCGGTGTGGTAATATCCACAGAGTCATCCAGCCAGGTCACGCTTTCTACGCCGTCAACGTCTTCTAATTTCTCTTTCATTTCTAGCGCTTCTGGAACTGTTACATCTTTTACCATTACGCGAGCATTCGGAATACCATCTGGGAATTCTTTATCCATCACGTCTAGTGCTTGTGTAGACGGGGAATCATCTGGCAGATAATCAGTAATATCGTAATTAACACCCACTAACTGCTTTAAGAACAGACAAACTACCGCCGCAATTATAAATGTAATTACAATCGGAAGCCTACGCCTAACTATGAATTCATATAGTTTTTTCATAACACCTTCTTTGATAATATTATCCCAGATATTCCAACGTCTTAATCAAGAATATCAAAATTTAACCATAATTATATATTAAGACACCAAATTTCTCAATGGTCAAATTAGGTCAAATGGGTAAAATCTGGACAAAATCGTAAAAATGACCATTAAATATTGACTTTTTTAGCAAAATGGTGTATAATAGTAGTATGGTTAGACACAGTGTTACATCAAAAAACACTAAGAAAATGCTGGCAGATGTTATGAAAAAGCTTCTAGAAGAGAAAGATTTTTCTAAGATCACTATTGCCGATATTGTTGCTCGTGCCGGCGTCAATCGTAAAACCTTTTATTACCATTTCAAAAGCACTGATGCTCTGCTCGCCTGGATTTTTGAGCAGGAAACCGTTAATGTCGTGAAAGGCTTTAATTCTTCATCTGACCTTGAAATCGCCATAAATTTTATCTTGGATTACATCGAGGCGCATCACCAGCTCTTGCGCTCCCTCGTTTCCTCTATCGGCCGCGGCCCGGTACATAAGTTTCTTTGTACTAATATCCATCCTCAGATTTCCGCCCAAATTGACTATATCCGCGAGAAATACCCAGATAGCTATGCTGATATTGAGGATGACTACCGCGACTATTTAGCCGAATTTTACACCGAAGCTGTCGCTGGCATGCTAGAAAACTGGATAGAAAAACCAGTTTTAAAGAACCGCCAGCAAATCGTTAGATTTACTATGCGGCTCTTTAATTCTAATCTCTTAGATTAGGCTTTATCAGCTTCTGCTGTGGCTTCTTCTTTGCTCCCAGCTTTGTCCGTTTCCTTTGCGGTTTCTTCTTTATCCTCGGCCTTGCCCTCATCTTTTGCGCCTACACTTTTGTCATCATCTTCGCTAGTTTCTTCAAGCGCAGAAAGCAAGCTATCTTCTACGTTCTTCTTTTTCTTCTTTTCTGGTGCCTTAGCCACTTCAATATCTAGCTCGTAGCCAGTAAGCTTAGAAGCTAGGCGCACATTCTGACCCTGTTTACCAATCGCAATTGATTGCTGGTCCTCGGTCACAAAGACTTTGGCTTTCTTTTCTTTATCATTAGCTTCTACCTTAGTGATTTCTGCCGGAGAAAGTGCTTCACGTACAAACTCGGAAATATTATCGCTCCAATTTACAATATCAATCTTTTCGCGCTCGCCAATTTCATTCATTACTGCCTGAACGCGCACGCCTCGTCCACCCACGAAAGTACCCACAGGGTCTACGCCGGGAACGGTAGAAGCCACCGCAATCTTTGTGCGCTTTCCGGCTTCCCTTGCAATTGCCTTAATTTCTACCGTGCCATTTTCAATTTCTGGTACTTCTTGACGGAATAGATACTCAATAAATTCCGCAGAGCCACGTGAGAGAATTAGTTGTGCCCCACGTTCGCCTCGCTCAATTTCTTTGACTAGCACCTTGATGCGCGCACCCACAGAATAATACTCGCCGTCAATCTGTTCGGACTTTGGCATAATGCCGCTAGCTCGACCTACTTCCAGGCGTACAATTCTTGGCTCTACGCGAGTTACGACAGCATTTACGACCGTTCCAATTTTGTCTTCAAAATTAGCCAGCACTGCGTCACGCTCCGCTTCGCGTAGTCTCTGGATGACTACTTGCTTAGCAGTCTGGGAAGCCACGCGTCCAAAACTAGTTATCGGAAATGCTTCTTCCACTGTATCGCCAATCTCTTTACCCTTGGCTTCTCCCTGCGGAATTTCCGTAGCAGGATTATAAGCTAGCCCATCCTCAATTACTTCCTTAGAAACAAAAACTTTTGCTTCGCCAGTCTTAATATTTAATTCTGCGCGGACATTCATGTCCTTGTCACCGTTTTCTTTTCTCCAAGCCGCTGCAATTGCCGTCTCAATCACGTCAATTACCGTGTCTTCTGGGAGATCTTTTTCCTCGGCGATAACTTTAACCATCGCAGCCATTTGTTTGAGGTCTAGACCGTCCATCATATTTTTCTCCTTTAAACTTAAAACGCCGACCCTTCCGGGCCGGTCAATTAGGTAATAATTACATTATATATTATCTAGCAAATTTTGTCTAGTATTTTTTACATTTTTTTCAACTTATGCTAAAATAGAAATTGGAATATCTACATGAGTATAACTAAGTCATTTTTATAGAAATGAACTTGGCGTTATACGCTGGAAGCATCTCTGTCCACAAGCTAATATTGGCGCTATGAGCCTATCACGTTTGTGGACTAGACTTAGCTCACTTATGTAGATATTCCAGCTCGTAGCGCCATTTTGTGTAGGGAAATGCATTAGGCGCTACTAATAAAGGAGGTAGCGTGAATATCAAAAAACAAAATAAAGCAGCTATGTCTTATCGGACTAGATTTGACATGAGTATGAGTAGACTTAGAGGAGTCCATTTTGCTAAAATAGGCGTGAGCCTGGCTGGACTAGTGATAGTCAGTCTCTTAGGCATTAATATAATGGCTAATAATTCCGCCAGTGCCACCGGAGTTACGTCTAACAATCCCAATACTGTTTCGACTAATATTCATGTTCCCGATGCTATCGAAAGCGGAGGTTACTTTATTGTTTTAGAACATACCGCATCAGAAGTCGATATTAATCTCGACAGCCCTTCCGGCACCGGCTATTATGGCAAGAACAAAGATACGCTCACAGTTTATACTAATTCTCCTTCTGGTTACCAGCTTTATCTCTCCTCGGACCAGTCAACTAATTTCAATAAGTCCGATGGTAGTGCCACGTCAAGTCCGGCGTCCGATACGGTAGCTCCTGGTAACGCACTGTTTCGTGACGGGGGACTAGGGAACCAGTATTATTTTGCACCGACTTCTAGTGCCCTCGTCTCTCCTAGCACTACTATTCCTGCCGGCCAGACCGCGATTGGCACTACCTCCGAAAGCTTAGATGCTAATTCCTGGGGTTTTAACCTTTCCGACAATGACAAGTATGCCTCCGTCCCTCTAAAAAATCAGGAAGTCTTAATCAAGAAAACTAATCTTAACAATACTGCACTTGCCTTAGATGATGTCTCGGTCAAGCAGGATATTAATATCGGTGTTTCCGCTTCTTTGTCTCAGCCGGGCGGCACATACTCTGGTAGTATATTATATACGGCGCTAGCGGATGCTGATAGCACATTAGATGGTCTTGCTACTATTTCGCCAACTTCCACGGAAAATTTAGATGGCGGCACAGAAGTCACTGTCCGGACGAGCCTATTTACTAATATGGAAGATTTGGGTAATGTAGCGGTATATATCGGCAATTACAATTCTACTTCTGATACACCACAAAGTGGTGATGCCTGCACGGTTACTAGTGTTTATATCGATACGTCGGCAAATAATAATTTGACAATCAAGTGTAATACCCCAGCCAAAGCTAAGGGTACCTATGATGTTTTGGTGTTAGTAGAAAAATTTGGGAAGAAGTATCTTATTTCTGATGGGTTTGAGTATGTTCAGAATTTGCCGGAGTTCTTTACTATTACGCAGATGCAACAAATGACGCCAGCAGTCTGTAATAGTGTTGTCACGCCACTAGCGAGCGCAGGAACCACGGAAGCAACAATCGACACGACCGGCGAACATTCAGACGATAATACTTATGTCGCACAATCTACCTTGTACGACTATCGCGGAAAGGACGGAACAGGTACAGCCAGTAATCCGGCCAGTGGTTCTAATGCTGTTTCCTATACTGTCAGGAAGCTAGCGGATGGGAACTGTTGGATGACGGATAACCTAAAACTAACGCTTTCCACTTCGCATAGTTATGAGGTGGCAACGTTCTCTGGCGGAACGACTACTTGGACACCAAATCAGGATACTTCGTCTACTAATCCATATAACGTAGCTATATCGCAAAATACCAAAGCGAATGTTAATGGTGGTAACTGGTACTATCCATGGTATGCCGCTACGGCTGGACAAGGAACTAATACGGCTAATCCAACAATCAATCGCTCTATTTGTCCTAAGGGGTGGAGACTACCATCTAGTAGCGAAGCTGTCGCCCCATCATTTGTATTATTAAATGCAGCTTACGCTACGTTAACGCCCACGGAGATAAAAACATACCCTTTTAGCTATGCAGCCTCCGCGTTCTATTATTCTGGAAATCTATATAATACAATTGATGGAATATATTGGTCATCTACCGCTATCGAGACCGATAATTTAAGTGCATATTCTTTAAGGTTTAATGCAAATGTCGTAAACCCTAAAAGTATATATAGTCTAAAATCTAGTGGGCAAACTATCCGTTGTGCCGCTATTCCTTAACCATCTCGTCACTTAGCATCCTGAAAGCCCACAGGGAGAGCAAAACATCTCCCTGTGGAGAACTCCAAGCCTTGTAGATAATACTTTCTCCGCCGGCTCCACCAAAGCCCGCCGGTATCCGCTTTCGTATATATACTCGGGGTTTTACACTTGGGCAACTAGCAATTTAGGTACTCAAAATACGGATGGGTTCTGGTGGTCTGAGTTATCTTACAGTAATTCTAGCACATATATTTTAGGTATGACCAGTACGGAACTAGGTCCTCAACGTAATACCAATAAAGCATTCGGCATATCTCTCCGTTGCGATTACAATGCTTCTGCTTGCAAAAAATATCACGTTTACCTTATAATGTCTTGCATGAATAATAAGCGAGGTGTAATCATAAAACCAGCTGGATGTAGACCCTGGCCACATGAAGAACGAGTGGCCGATATTTTAGCCTTAGCAGGACATAAAGTAGAATTTATCTTAAAGACTAATTATAAGACGGCCGATATTCTGCTAGATGGGGTAGAGTTTGAGATAAAGTCGCCTGAATCTTTCAATACAAACACACTTGAACATACTCTTAAAAATGCCACAAAACAATCTCCGAATATTATTATTGACTCTTCTCGTATTAAAAAGACATGGGATAATCGAATACTTATTTTTCTAATTAACCAAGCAAGAAAACAGAAACAGATTAAGAAACTTCTATTCATCACGAAAAGAGGTAAAATAATTGACGTATCTTCTCTGATTTGATACACTATAATTAGTGAAGCTCTTGCAGGGCGCAGTATGTGCTAAGCGCGAGAGCTTCTTTATAGATAGGATACGTAAGATACTGTACTGAATCAAACGTATCCTTTCTTTTTTCCACCGGCTCAACCAAAGCCCGCCGGTATCCGCTTTCGTATATATATTCCGGGCATTACTATTGGTCTGTTACCGCCTCATTGTTCGGACAAGGTGGATATGGACATTGGTGGGCATCACTCGGGCGTAGTAGCGGTAATGAATCGTATACTCTGCGCGTAGACGAAGGCGGAGCGCTTAATCCATTGTATTATACTTATAGAGGAACAGGACTTTCTCTCCGTTGCGTCAATACTTGAACTCATAGTGAAATTATCAAAATTGATATAACGGAGAGCATAGCCATTAGCTTTGTTGCTAGTTCCATGAGTAAGTGTTGAACTGTTTATATACGAACTATGAGCATGAGTACTACTATTAGCTAAGTTTGACCAGAAATCACCATATGTTCCTTGCGTACCCAAATACCCGCCGTCACCCCAATAATAGTACCCCGAGTATATATACGAAAGCGGATACCGGCGGGCTTTGGTGGAGCCGGTGGAGTACGTATTATTTGAGATTTGATTTTCCACAGGGAGATGTTTTGCTCTCCCTGTTGAGTTTTAGGTTGCTAAGTAACGAGATGGCTGAACTGTACCCCATTTGGTAGACAGTCCGTAGAGTAGAAGCATTAGCAGAACAGAGGCAAGAAAAAACTCTATGCTTTAGCGGTATCGTATTGCAGACTTTTACATTTGCATTAATTCATTTTTAGCTTTTTTTACAAT
>JAFRAU010000038.1 GCA_017405245.1 Candidatus Saccharimonadota bacterium | reverse complement strand
GCAGTGAATGCGGCTGACCGCTTTCCATAGACTTTAGTTAGGTTTTTTACCTCGATAATCTTTTCCATAAGTGTAAATATTATACCATACCTTGACTTTTTTGGCTATCTGTGGTATAATGTAAGTATAGGATGTGAAAAAGCGTAGGCTTTAACCATATTGTATCTTAAGAAGGAGGTATACAGTTATGATGAGAAGGATTTCAAGTTTTTTGCTTATGCTTATTCTTAGCATAAGTGTTATGGGATGTGGAAATGCTAGTGCTAGTAGTGAAAATGCTAATAGTAATAACGATTCTACACCAGCAACGGAGAATTCGCCGGTCTTATCGCAAGGTGTTTCGGACACCACGACGACTGACAACGCAGTTTCTTCCGAAACTACAATAGAGACGACGGAAGATGTTTCTGAACCTGAGCCTGTGCAGAATTTTACTGGTAGTTTATATACTTTACCGGTAGGTGCAAAAGGCGAGGAATGGACAGAAGAACAGCTGGACGAATACCTAAAGGATTGTAAGGTGTACCAAAAGTATTGTCAGCCAAATGAAAACGGTAAAATCAAAGTAGACATCGACGAGCTTATGAAAGAGTTTGGGTTTGAATATGTTGATACGTACGATGGAAATAACGTCTACAATATCTATTGGAAGCAAAGAGGAAATGTAAAAATGATATGTGTTCTTACGGATGATAATCATCTCTTTGTTTATTTTGAAAGTAAGGACGATTCTGCCAGGATTCATTTTTCTTTAGCGGCCGATAGCTCTATTCAGGATGATATTGTCTCATTTAAGACACAGCATATCAACAATGGTAGTCAGTTCAATGGTATCTCTGCGGCACATCTTAAGGGGGTAATTGCGACTTTATGGCAAATATGTGATTCGGGTCGCTATGATTGCGGTAGATTGCCATATCCTTCTGACTACGTGCTTGATGTCTTAGCTTCTGGCTCATTTAACCTAAATAAAAGTATTGACTTTGCTTCTACAGATATCACTTTTGAAACGCACAATGTATACCACTAATAAAAACGCCCTGGTTTTAGGGCGTTTTTTCATGTCTTAATATACTGTTTATGGTATAATTAGATTAACTAGGAGGCTTATGCAGAATGATATGATGCCACAATTTGGAGTAAAAGCCCAGGCGAAAACTGATTCGCAGGCTCAGCCCCAGACACAATCACAACCTCAAGCGCAGCCAGAGGGGTTTGGAAGTGCTACTCCGGAGCTAGAGAGGGAGAAAGTATTTACATCTCTTAAGAGAGAACAGATTCTACCGGTTCTGACTGTGATTTTTGGTTTTTTGGCACTGATTTTTTTAGTTTCTACAATAGCGCTTGCGGTAAAAAAGCCTAGTAGCACTTCGATGACGGTGGAAAGCTCGAGCTCTTCGTCAGCGGAGGTCCCGGCGGTGTCCACCTTGATGTTTTCAACGAATAAAATTTCTGACCCAATAAGCGATGCGAATTATAGATTTGGAGCTATCGTCCGAAACGCTGATGGCCACCAGGTTGTGGCAGCATTTGCGAATAACTCTGGGAGTGGTTTTACGATTGACGTAAACTGGGAATTTGTAGCACCATATTACGGCGTCAATTCATCGCGCGTAGATCAGGAATCGTTCAAGGTGATGACGAATGAAGTTGTGGCAGATATGGTTGTGGGGCGCGCGACAAATGATGTGAAGGATGACGTGCTACTGCTTTTGCTGGCAAACGGAAAGGTGCAGTACATGCCGCTCAGAGAGAGCTTGGAAAAATATAGTTTCAAGATCGTGGGCGAATTCGACGATATATCTGATGCGGTGAAGTTCTATCGTGTTCAAGAAACGGTTAACGGCGAAACAATCGAAACAACGATGGTGCAAAAAACTGACGGAACG
>JAFRAU010000037.1 GCA_017405245.1 Candidatus Saccharimonadota bacterium | reverse complement strand
TATAAATTGAAAGGCTATAAAAATGTCTAAAACAAACAAAATCCTTGCTGGGTTCGGAGTAGCTACCGCACTTGGCATCGCCATTTCTCCGCTTGCGGTCTTCGCGGATGATCCTACGACGGTTGACGGAGAAACTACAATTAATGCTATCATCGAAGAAGTTATCAGCATGAGCCTCGTCTCATCCGACTCAGCATACTCCTATGATTGTAATTCCGCCACTACGCCAAATTGTTCCGGCACCGCCCAATCTGCCAGTACCAATATCTTGCCAAGCCAGGCCGATACTACTAGCATGTACACTATCGCCACTGTTAATACTAATAGTGTGAGCGGCTATAATCTTACCCTGGCCGATTCTGATACGAACAACGCTCTTACTGCCACTGCTGGCACTATCGCTGCTATCGCTTCCGAGCCTGTCGGCGGCACTAATCCAGGCTGGGCCATCGCCGTCGATAAAGCTTCCCAGACCGGAACTATTACCTGGCTTCAGGTTCCTATCTCTACCGCCGCCCCTCTGACGATTAAATCCCATCATCCAAGTCCTGCTGCCGTCACGGTAAATGACGTAACGACGGTAACTTACGGTGTCGCCGCTTCTTCTAGCCAGCCGACTGGCACCTATACGGACACCGTCGTCTACACCGCCACTACTGGCGTCTAAGATTACGTATAATATATATGACTCAAAACCGCCCTCCGGGGCGGTTTTTCTTGGTCTTGTCTTTTTGTGGAAAAGCTCCTTAAAATTTACCAAAAAAAGTCTTGACTTTAGCATGAGCAGAATATAAAATAGAAATCACAAAGGTCATATAATAAACATTACAAATAGAAAGGAAAATAAATATGTCCAAAACTACTAAAGTTATTGCTGCCCTCGGCGTGGTAGCAGGCCTTGGCGTCGCCGCTTTGCCAGCATTTACGTATGCTACTGAAACCGTTACTGGTGACGTAGAAGTTCAGGTTGAAGTTGTCCCAGCTATCGCTATGACGATCACTGGTAACAACGATAGCGGTACACACGCTCCTACGACTTACTCTGCCGTGGCTAGCCCAACAGGCAACCCATCTGAGAACGGTTACTATGAGCGCTCTGGCTCTGCTGGCTCTTATGTTTACACCGCTTCGACCGATACTGAAGTTGACGGTGAGAAGACTTACTACACCCAGGATGCCGCTACCAGCTATGCTGCTGTAGACAACTTCAACCCAGCTGGCGCTGCTTCTAGCGAAATTGATGGTCACGAAACCCCAGCTACTGCTGTGCTAGGTACCTCCTCTTCGTACATCAGCTTGCTACCAAATTCTACAGCTTTCGGTAACAGCACCAACAACTTCCGCTCCACCATTACTGTTTACACCAACGCTGCTTCTGGTTACGACCTAACTATGAAAGATAAAGATGCTAACAACGCCTTGACTAACAATAACGGTGCAACCATCCCAGCTACCGGCGAGACTACTCTTACTGCTGGTACCGCTGCCTGGGGTTACCGTGTCTCTGGTGACACCGATTGGCTAGCTGTTCCTCTATCTTCTGGAAGTGCTGCTCCTATCGCCAGCCTTGATCACAAGACTTCCGGTGGTGACGAAACCATCGTTGAGTACGGCGTAGCAACCTCTGCTGATCAGGCTACTGGTCTTTATGCAGACACTATCGTCTACACTGCTACGACCAACAACTAGTCTAACTACGACATAGCGTAATGACCTTAATCCCCTCACTCGAGGGGATTTTTGAATAATAAATAAGTCCCCTCCAGGGCTTATTCTTTTAATTCTCGATATCGCTTCTGACCGTATAAGTTTCCAACATGGGCATGTAATACGTATTCCAGCCAATAAGTTTGAAAAGACGACCACTGTCTGGCGGAATATCGATATAACGTGGAGCCCCATCTTCCAGAGTAGCTTCAGTATTACACCGATCCGTAACGCATTTAAAGGCGAATAGCTCTAGTGCGTATAAGGCTGAAAGCGCATATAATAGAGTGCCGAGATTTCCTCTGGAATAATTGTCTGAGCGGTCATGTTTTACGAAGTTATAGCTTCTCCACCACCTAGGACTTGCAATATTACTACTTGTATTCCAATCCTTGAAGGGATGAAGTTTGATTCTTTTTTCAACTAACTCAACCGTAATATGATCTATGGACCGCCAATTTTCAACGAGCCAGTTCCTATACTCCGCAATATTATGATCCTCCTCTAATTTGAACCCACACACATATTTGCTTAAATGGTCGAACTCTGCCCCCACTAACAAAACAAGAGATATTATTTCGTTAGAACAGGCTCGAAAATTCCCTCTTCTAAAAGCCACATAGTCTTGTAGCTCAAGCACTCGTTTCTCGATGCTCTTATAATAATTCCAGAACGTTTCCTTAAAATGACCTATTTCGTCAACTCCAGCATTCATGCAAGCTCCTCAAAAAATGACTTAATAATATAATTATACAAGAACAGTAGATATTATCAAAGTGAATAGCGAATGTGGTATAATAAGACTGCTAAGAATGGAGTTAATTATGGCAAAATTTTTGGCAAAAGCCCGTCTTGAAGCCTAGTCAGCGGAAGAGCAGGTTGAGGTTGGGATGACTACCCGACCGGCGAATACCAACGTTGGACCTACCCCGGCGAGAGTATTAATCTCTAAACGCTTGAGTAAAAACCTCGTTGGCGGGCTCCAGGCCCTCTCCTCAGAAGGGTGAGGGCTTTTATGTTAGGAGACGATATGGCATACAGTGACGATTTTCAGCTTTTAAAAGCAGTTAGGGCGGATATCCTTAGGTTAAAAAACCTGTTTAGGAATGAGATCCTAGACAAGTCTGGGGGATTTGTCTATTATGCCAGGAAAAAAGACGGCGACACCTATGGTATAGACTCACTATCTGCAACTATATGGCTTAGCATTGTCTTTGAAATAGAAAATGCTCTTAATGATTTATCTCAGGAATCCCTGGAGAGACTATCATTCTGTCAGAGAAGAACATTTTTCTCTGTTCGTTTTGCGATGGAAGCGACTGCAGATCTATTGTTTCTAGAAGAGCATCCTAGTGAACTTGAGAAAATTGTTACGGAAAAAGATTTTCACAAGAAGCTTCATGATTTGAATGGGATTGAGAATCTGGCTGAGAGAGATAAAAAGGTCTCCTATGCACTAAGGCATGAGAATGAATTTTCAGTTCAAACGTCAAAAAGAATAGAAGAATATTTTATGGGCAATGGGCTTACAAAATACGCTATCTTATGTTTATTTACGCACAATAATGATCTTGGAAACGAATTATTTTCGCGTAAAAGCGAAAAGGAATACTTAGAATTATATTATCAGGCTACGAGTGTACTCATAATGATAATTGAGAAGCTTGCACAATATATGTTAAGACATGATAGCTTTGGCGCATCGAGCGAGCGTTTGAAAGAGCTTACTAAAGATTTGCGACATCTAGTGATATTATTATATAATTATCTAAGTCCGGATTTATGATAAAAATCATTATGGAAAAAATCGTTAAAAAAGTTATTAAAAAAGGCAATAAGCCTACCGCAAAACAAATTAAGATGATTGAAGACGCCTCTCGTCGCCCAATCATTTTCGATGATGACAGCCCAGAGTTTTCCTATGAAGAAATGCTAGAAATGATTGAAAAGACCAAAAACCTAAAGCCGCTATGCTAAAATAAAACCATGTCCCCCTCAAATTACGATTATTCCAGACTCACTAACCGTCGCCTCGCCGAGATGGGGGATTTTGTGCGTGAGCATGATATTAAGTATGAAAACGGCATTCTGATAAACCAAGACGCCTATGAGGAGATCAGGGAAGATCTGGACGCTTGGCGTTATCGCCACATCCGTCCGATGGATGACATCTTTGACGCTATCAATCAGCTCAAAGAAAAGCACCCAGAGTTCGATTATGACGTCGCGGAACGCTTGAAGCGTCTTCCGAGCATTCTCGGCAAACTTCACCGTTTTCCAACTATGAAGCTCAACCAAATCCAAGATATCGGCGGCGTGAGAATAATTTGTAGCGACATAGATCAGCTCATGGCGCTTCTGCCCTATCTTGACGAAATTTTACCCGAATACCGCGAAAAGAATCGTCTAGAAAATCCTGCCCCATCTGGCTACCGTGGCATACATAGAATCTATAAGAAAGATGGCGTTTGCGTTGAGCTCCAGATTCGCACGATGCTTGAACACGTCTGGGCTACTTCCGTGGAATCCATCGACGTGCTTCGTGGTACCGCTATGAAAAACGGCGAAGATGGCGCCGCCTGGACCGAGTTCTTCCAGCTATTGTCGTCATTCTTTGCCATGTCCGAGCAGCTACCTGTATTGGAAAAACATGACGGTATGACTGGTCTAGAATTGGTCGATAAGCTGAAGGCACTAGAAAAAACGGATAGAATTATTAGCAAAATTAGAGGCTACGCAAAAACCAACAACGCAATCAATGGCTTAAAACACTATCCGGATTCGTATTATGCTCTCATTAGGAGGCGTGGCACCACTACAGAACTAACTTATTATCCCGAATCCCAAGTCGAGCACGCATTCGCGGAATATGAACAGCGTGAACGTGGCGACGACGAGACAGACAAGGTTCTTGTATCTATTAGCAATGTTGAAAAGATTAGCAAAATCTATCCGAACTACTTTGTTCAGCTCGATAAAATCGCTGGCACATTAGGACGCTTGC
>JAFRAU010000036.1 GCA_017405245.1 Candidatus Saccharimonadota bacterium | reverse complement strand
TTCTTTAAGCTGCGTAGCTGCCTTTATTTAGGTCTTATGCTACCTTGCAGAGTAATTACTCCGAGGTGAATCTCTCGCTCACTATAACTTAATTTTGAAATTTGAAAACTCAAATAAAACTGACGATGATTAATTGCACAACTGAATTGTTAAAACGTTCCCAATAATAAACGCTCCTCTAAGCAACCTCATAAAAGATGTCTCGCAGTTGTTAGACTAATTCCTATCTTACCGCACTTTTGAGAAGAAGTCAACACTTTTTTCAGACTTTTTTGACTTTTTTATTTTTTCTCAAAAAACTACTGCAAAAAGACCATTTTAAGAGTAATTGCAATAGCAATTCCAAGTATTGCCCCCGCAACCACCTGTGGTAATGTATGTCCCTCTACAATCTTCATCGGCTTAGTTTTTATATTATTATCACTACGTGCAATCTCATTCAGCAATCTCCCCTGCTCACCTACCGCAAATCGTACATTCACCGCATCATACACGAATATAATTGTCGTACAAACTGCCAATACAAATACTGGTGTATCAAACCCCGCTACAAGCCCAATTTCCGTAGAAAGCGCCGTAAAACTAGCCGTGTGGCCTGATGGCATCCCGCCAGATTTAAATGCATAGTATAGAAAATCAGAAAACGTTAATTTTCCCTTTTTCTTGACAATTCCAGCCACCAATTTGCACAGCTGCGCAATAAACCACCCTAACGTAAAGGCTGCAAATAAAATAATTGTTCTTTCCATAACCAGATTATATCACAAAAATGGGCCGCGAGGTCAACTCGGCCCATTTTCACTCAGAAATTTGATTTATTCGGTTATTTTCTCATCAAATTGTTAAATTATTTAGGTAGCTTTTAATAAATTAGAAGTCAAGTCAACTACTCTTTATCTCCTTTCTCATTCTTAACTTTTTTCTTACCAAAGAATATGAACCACCAGGCTACACCAGCCGCAATCGCTGCAAGGCCTATTAGCGTCGCTACTAGAAAGCCCTTATTTCCAAATTCTTTGCCAAGTTCCGGTACTGCCACTTCGTCTCCGTCGTTATCTATAATCTGTGCCCCATTGTCTCCACTTTCCTGAGCTGAGTATGCACCAGCTACTATGTTATTTAAAGAAGAATTATCATCCGTACTACTATTTTGTTCAGTATTATACCCATAGGAGGCCTTATTCTCAGCACTACTGTCAGCCAGGTCTTCCCTACTAACACCGTCAGCGGTAGTATCATCAGTACTAATAGCGTTATCGTCGTGAGTAGTGCCAGTAGCATCGCTCACGGTACCACTGCTAGCATTAACAGCACCATCAGTGCCAGTATCAGCACCAACACTAGTGTTAGTGTTAGTGTTAGTGTCAGTGTCAGTGTCAGTGTCAGTGTCAGTGTCAGTATCAGTGTCAGTATCCATACCACTAGTGTCAC
Organism: Candidatus Saccharimonadota bacterium; assembly: GCA_017405245.1. Taxonomy (GTDB): domain Bacteria; phylum Patescibacteriota; class Saccharimonadia; order Saccharimonadales; family Saccharimonadaceae; genus Nanosyncoccus. The sequence continues at coordinate 81,384 of JAFRAU010000036.1, read as the reverse complement.
TGCCAGCCCCACTTCCATCTGTTCCACCTTCACCTGACTCACCCTTGCCCGTCCCGCTTTCACTTTCACCTGTATCTCCACCATCTTCACCTGGCTCTGGATCGTCCGGAACCCATTTATATTGTGGTGGCCAATCCCCTGGCTCATACACTACACTTTCCGTCGCAAGGATTAATTCCACATCCTCATCCGCCGGTATTTCTACCCTATTACCCCACATATCATACGGCTGATACCAAATCTTACCATCAGCAATCTTTTCCATCCTGCATTCTGTCGCTACCCCAGATAAATACACTGACGAATTAATGCATCTACTATAATCAATCCTCCCCACCACATAACCAAAATTCGACGTATCTCCACCATAATACATTCTGCCTGTTACATTATTAGTAAGATCGCCCATTATAGTTAAAGACGTCCCCTCTTCCCAATCAAACGTACTTTCGTTGTACAAGTTCACATCCTCATCTATTATTCCGCAAGAAGCCCATCTTAAATCATAATCAGTCAAGTCAGTTCCATATCCCATTGAAAAACACGGCAATATATAATCCGCCGTTTTATCTAGCTTATCAAATTTTACTTCCACTATCCCCTCTGATGGAACAATTCTTGTAATCTGAATATCATTTAGCATATTTACCGGAAAAGTTGGCGGTTCTACTAACACATATTTCGCTTCCGCAATACCTGCCCCCATCACCGCCCCAGTCATTGCGATCATTGCCCCAAGCGCCACATATTTTCGCTTACTTACCCTCTTATAATTTTTTTGCGCAAAATCCTTACGCATAGTCTCTCCTCTTTACTATTTTCCCTAGCATACTGTAAAGAAAAAACCTATTAAAGCTCTACCATTTTAATTACTCAAAATATCATGCTAGCGCTTGCCAATAAAGTCGTTTCATGTTAACAGGGGTAATTTGATGGACATCTGACCATCAAATTGCTATTTTTTCACCTATTTTTCGCTCTTCAAAAATAATGTTGTAAAAATTACAACATTACCCTACCCCGCTTCCGCTTAACCAGCCATTTAACAGAGACAAACTGCTTATGCCCGGGAAATAGCATAAGCACAAAATATAAAGCTATTTTATGCCCCTTTTTAAGGCTACCCTAGTCCTACCACAAATAGTAGATAAAAAGCAACTGCATTCTTTATCATATGCATAATTATGCCCGCATAAATCGACCCTGTTATTTCCCTCATCAAACACAGCACTATACTCATGGCAAACACGTTCACCCCTACGTTCCACTGTCTATGCATGACGCCAAAAAGTATTGAAGTTATTAAAATTGCAATCGCCGTCAAAATTAAACTTCTCCTACGCTCTTTTTTGCTGCTATTTTTGTTACTTCGCACCCCTAAACATTTTTTTAGTTTCCCATATAAATATCCTCTGAAAATCACTTCCTCCACTATTGGTGCTACCACCACTAACACAGTCAAAGGAAGCATCCGCTCAGGTCCAAAAATCATCGTATTGTATCCTACATCCTGCTTTTCTTCTAAATTAAACCAGCTAAAATGTGTAAAAGATGACACTATTACATTCGCCAACAAAAGATAAGCAACAAACCCTACTGGCGCTAACCCTAAATCTATCCATGTAGGCCATCCAATTACCCCCAATTCGTCCCTATCAGGCTTAAATTCATTCTTTGTTTTAAACTTAGAAAGTAGTTTCTGGCCCCATTTGGTTTTTTTCAGTAGTTTCACTATCCCCCAAGGCAAAAAGATAATTACCGCCCCAGAAACTATATAACAAAGCATCGAATATAACGTCTGCAAAGCAGTCGTATTTACTGCCGGCCGAAATATTCCTACAATAATCAGTGCAAGCAGCTTCTGTACCACTATATAAACTATGCCCACCCAAGCCGTTATGGCAATTACCCCCAAAATTTTTTGAATAACTTTTTTCATCAAAAGAACCTTAAAATATCGAGTACCGTTACTATCGCCGTTAAAATCAACAAGAACACAAATGTCCTCGACACTAGTTTTTCCTCTTTCTCCCTTGTTAACACCTTTCCTCTTAATCTATAAAATGCAATCATCAAGAATCTGCCGCCATCTAACGCTGGAATCGGTAATACATTCATACAAGCAAGCGAAATCGAAATAATCGCCGCTAAAAATGCTAATATCGTCGGTCCAGCTTCAAAAGATTGTGGGAAAAGCACACCAACAATTCCTACTGGTCCAGATACAGAATCACCAGCAAATTTTAGCTCCTCTTGTCCCTTCGTCCGCACTTCTTCTTCTGTGCTAAACTGTTTTACTATTCCTGACCCAAGCGATTTTATCATTGTCCATAACCCTCTATACGTCTCCCCTGTTAATTGCACAGTATTAACTGCCGCCACAATTGGCGCCGACCAAGTCGCCTGGTATCTCGGAAGATCTGCCTGGGAAAGATATACTCCTAAACGATATTCCGCCTCTCTTTCATTTAACTCTACCTCTATCTCCTCAGTTTTGCCGTCTCTCATTATTTCATATTTCACTATCTCTCCCGCATTTTCGTCATTAAAGTCAAAAATATCAGCACTTGTTTTAACATCCGCATCGCCTACTCTCACTATCTGGTCACCGGCACGAAGCCCCGCCTTTTCTGCCGGAGAATCCCCCATCACCTCTCTTACTTTCACCTCGCAAGACGTCATCTTGGTATCTCCCGGCATACGGAATTGATTATCCATAAATTCTGGTATCCCCGTCACCGCGAGTACCGTTAAAATCAAAAATGCCACTAGCCAGTTCATTGCCACCCCAGCAAAAAGAATTTTAGTCTTTTGCCACAGGCTTGCCGACCCAAAACTATGCGGCCTCGTGTCGCTGTCGCTTTCACCCTTCATCTGGCAGAATCCACCTATTGGCAAATAGTTTATCGAAAACACCAATGTCTTCTGCTTTTTTCCCCACTCAGACTTAGGCAATCTCAGCCATTTCTTAGGTTGTGCCCCCGTCTTTTTACCCTCTTTTTGAGCTTGCTTCCACTTTATATACTCTGGATTTCTGACCCATGCCACTGCACGCGGCGGAAACCCAATTCCAAACTCTTCTACTTCGACTCCATTTCTTCTAGCCGCAATAAAATGACCAAATTCGTGCACCGTCACGAGCGCCATTAAGATTAAAAACCCAATAATTATCCCGAAAACAATACTCATATGCTTATTATATCACACCAAAGATCAATTATTCAATCTGATATCTGTATCGCTATAAATCGAAGAACTCTAAGCTATTTTTTCTCAGTAGATTTTTCCTCGTCAGACTTTCTGCTGTCTTCTGATTCCTCATCGGGTAATACAATACCAATAGATGCTACCGTATCACCTTCACTCATACGCATGATTCTTACGCCTTGCGTTGCTCTACCAAGAGTTGGTATCTCCTTCATCGCTACCCTAATAGCTTGACCTTTTGTAGACATCATAATCACTTCCTTGGCTGCTGGATCCAAAGTGTGCACCGCCACAATTGGTCCAGTCTTTGCCGTGACGGAAGCTACTTTGATTCCAACCCCACCTCTCTTATGGACTGGGAAGTTCGCTACCGCTGTCGCCTTACCATAGCCATTCGCCGAGATAGCTAGTAACTTTTGAGATGAGTCCGTCACCACATCCATACCGACTATCTCATCTTTCTCTCTTAGTCTCATACCTCTTACGCCTCTGGCCGAACGCCCCATTGCACGTACCTGATTTTCAGAGAATCTAACTGCCTGACCTGCTGACGTAGAAATAATCACATCATTAGATCCGGTAGTTCCTTTCACCCATTTTAGTTCATCGCCTTCATCCAGCTTGATTGTAATTAAGCCATTTGTTCGAATATTCTCATAATCTTTTATGGATGTCTTTTTAATCGTACCTTTCTTTGTCGCCATAAAGAGATATCCGTCCTCTCCTAGCTCCGTTCCCTGTTTAATAATGGCCGTAATCTTTTCGTCCGGATGCATATTCAGTACATTTACTGCCGCCGTACCCTTAGCTGAGAGCGACGCTTGTGGCACTTCGTAAGCTTTCAAACGGAAAATTCGCCCCTGAGAAGTGAAGAATAGCAAGAAATCATGCGAATTGGCTGTAACAATCTGAGAAATAACATCTTCTTCCTTGGTCGTCATACCACGCTTACCTTTACCACCTCTATTCTGTTTATGGAAATCACTCTGCGATACTCTCTTCATGTAATTCTCTGCTGTAAGGAGAATTACACTTTCTTCTTCTGGAATCAACTCTTCCTCAGAGAATTTACCCACCTCGTGATTAATAATTTTACTCCTACGCTCATCACCATATTTATCTTTGAGCGCAATAAGTTCTTCTTTGATTACTCTCAAAATTTCATTTTCATCCGCTAAGATTGCTTCAAGCTTAGCAATTAACTCATGTAGCTCTTTGAGTTCCTGTTCAATCTTATCACGTTCCAAACCTTGAAGACGCCTAAGCTGCATTGCAAGAATCGCCGCTGCCTGTATCTCGGAGAGGCCGAATCTGCTCATCAATCTCTTGTCGGCATCGTCATAGCTCTCTCTAATTGTCTGAATTACCTCATCAATATTATCTAGGGCAATTTTAAGACCTTCTAAGATGTGTGCTCGCTCCTTAGCCTTTCTTAAATCATATTCAGTTCTTCTTCTTACTACCTTCTGGCGATGCTTAATAAATTCACCTAGTATCTCTTTTAGGCCCAAAATTCTCGGCTGAATCCCATCAACAAGTGCCAGCATATTGTAATGGAAAGTAGTTTGGAGTCCAGTCATCTTATATAACTGATTCAAAATTTTCTTCGGGAATGCATCTTTCTTCAACTCTACCACCACGCGTATCTTACCACGTGCAGATTCATCTCTGGCATCAGCAATATGATCAAGTTTTTTATTCAGCACTAATTCCCTGACCTTATCGATAAATCCTTCCTTACTCATGCCATAAGGTACCTCGGTAATCACGATATTATAACGGCCATTTTTTCTTTCTTCGATATTCGCAACCGCTCTAATCGTTACCGAGCCTTTACCCGTCGCATAAGCTTGCTTCATCGGTGCGCCACCATAGACCTCTGCCCCAGTCGGAAAATCCGGACCCTTAACGTGCTTCATCAGCTCATCTAATGTAATTTCTGGGTTATCAATCTGTGCCACCGTTGCATCTACTAATTCACCTAAGTTATGTGGCGGAATATTTGTCGCCATACCTACGGCAATACCCATCTGGCCATTTAGAAGAATATTTGGAAGCGCCGCCGGAAGTACTACTGGTTCTTGCTCAGACCCATCAAAGTTATCTCTAAAATCTACCGTTTCTTTCTCTATATCTGTCAGAAGCTCAGCCCCTACCTTATCCATTCTGGCCTCAGTATACCTAGAAGCCGCTGCTTCATCACCATCCATAGAGCCAAAATTACCTTGACCCTCAATCAATGTATAACGCATCTTCCACGGCTGTGCCAAATTCACCATCGCATCATAAATAGACGAATCTCCGTGCGGATGATACTTACCCATCACCTCGCCTACAATACGTGCGGATTTTACGGTAGCATGAGGTGCCTTCCAGCCATTTTTATTCATCGCATAGAGAATTCTACGGTTCACCGGCTTCAAACCATCTCTTACATCTGGAAGCGCACGATCAATAATTACTGACATTGAGTACCTTAGGAAATAATCTTCCATTGTACTCTCTACTGTCCTTAGCTCGATCCCATCTACTATCTCACCAGTTAAAGCCTCAGAAGAAGCCTCAGCGGCCTCAGAAGTAGCAGTATCCTCGGTAGACGCTGTCACTTCTTCCTTCTCAGGAGTACCTTCTGGCACTTCTGGTATTTTATTTTTCATTTCATCTTCTTTTGCCATCTTTTACTCCTTCCTTAAAAGTCTAAGTCATCCAGATTAACTTTTGCCGCCCCAGCCTGAATAAAGTTCTTCCTAAGGTCCACTTGATCACCCATCAACTTCGTAAATATTGCATCTGCTTTCTCCGCGTCCTCAATATTCACCCTAATCAGCACTCTGTTCTCTGGATTCATCGTCGTCTCCCAAAGTTGTTTAGCGTCCATCTCACCTAGACCCTTAAACCTCTGTTGCGCCGTATACCCAGCCTGTTTGAATCTCTCTTGACTCTCGTCTACCTTAGTCCCAGCTTTCTTTCTCTCCTCAATTTTCTCTGTTAACGCTTTTTCAAGAGCATCTTCATCGTAGAGATAATCTATTTTTCTCGTATTTCCTGTACCCTTAATAAGCCCAAATAGCGGCGGCTTTGCTAGATAAACATGACCAGCTTTAATCACCTCTGGCATATACCGGAAGAAAAACGTAAGAAGTAGTGTTGAGATATGGGAGCCATCAACATCGGCATCTGTCATAAATACAATCTTGTCATATCTAAGTCCCTTAATATCAAACTGCTCGCCAATCCCCACTCCAAGTCCTTTAATTAATGAAACTAGCTCCTGATTCGCAAGCATTTTATCCAACCTTGCCCTCTCCGTATTGAGAACTTTACCTCTCAGTGGCAAAATTGCTTGAATCTTCGGATCACGACCTTCCTTAGCAGAGCCAGCCGCAGAATTACCCTCTACGATAAAGAGTTCACATTCACTTCTATCCCTAGAAGAACAATCGGCCAACTTCGACGGCAAGTTTAAGCCTTCAAAAGCCCCTTTGCGAATTACGTTATCTCTTGCTGCCCTGGCTGCCTTACGTGCCCTTGCCGCCAAGGTTGCCTTTGAAACTATCTTCTTTGCAATTTGCGGATTTTCTTCCAAATAATAGCCGAAGTACTCACTCATTACTTTATCTACATAGCCTCGTACTTCCGGATTACCTAATTTATTCTTAGTTTGACCCTCAAACTGTGGATCAGGAAGTTTTACCAAGATAACCGCTGTCAGCCCTTCTTTTATATCATCACCAGTTAAATTATCTTCTTTTTCTTTAAGTAGCCCATTTTTACGTGCGTAATCGTTAATCGTTCTGTTAAGTGCCGTTCTAAATCCTACCACGTGCATCCCACCATCAGGAGTCAGAACGTTGTTTGCAAACGGTTTCATCGTCTCGGAAAACGTGTCGTTATACTGTACTGCAATCTCCACCTCGGAATCTTCTATTTGCTTCTCAACGTAGAAAATATCATCAGATAGCACTTCTTTTCCGTTATTTAGTCTCTTTACATAAGATTTAATTCCACCTTCGAAGTAGAAAGATTCCTTCTCCCCTGTTCTTTCGTCAATTACCGAAATCAAAATCCCTTTTGTAAGATAAGCTTGATGTCTAGCATAACTCGCTACCCAAGAGTAATCAAAAGTCGTGGTTTCCTTAAAAATCGTTGGATCAGGGTAAAAGATAATTGAGGTGCCTTGTTTTTTAGTTTTTCCTACCACTTCTAGTGGTTTCACTGTCTTCCCTAGGTCGAATTCGATATGATTAATATTCCCATCTCTAAATACCTCAGCTGTCATATGCGTAGATAGTGCATTGACTACTGACGAGCCTACGCCATGCAAGCCAGATGATACTTTATACCCTCCATCACCAAACTTACCACCAGCATGCAATACCGTAAGTACCGTTTCCAGAGTAGATAAATGCGTCTTTGGATGCAGGTCTACCGGAATACCGCGCCCATTATCTTCTACCTTTACACCGCCATCCGCTAGAATGGTAATCTCAATTTTTGTCGCATAACCTGCTATTGCTTCATCAATGGAGTTATCTGCGATTTCTTTAATTAAGTGATGTAGCCCATCATAACCGGTCGAACCGATATACATCCCCGGACGCTTTCGCACCGGTTCTAGCCCCTCCAAAACCTGAATTTGGGAGCTATCATAACTATTAGCCTTTTCAGCCATTTTAGCTTACCTCAACTTTTATCTATTAACTTCCTCTATCATACACCTATAAGCCCAAAAATTCAAGAGGCAAGCAACTTCTTTCTATTCTAAACTATCTAATCTTAAATACTTCGTCTTCCGACGCCTTATCAAGATCTGGCATCGCCATCTCTTCGGCCTTTTTCCCACCTACCTGCTCTACATCTTCATCTGGTACCACATTATCAAAAACTGGTCCATCATCTTGCTTGATTGCCACATCTATCCCCGCTTCTCCCTGCATTTGAGAAAGTGCCCGTTCAGGCGAATCAGAAGCTGTATTCTGAGTACGATCCATCCACCTTTCCAAAAATCCTTCCGGTTTCTTCGTAGCCTCAACCATTTCTGCCCCCATTCTTGCATTAATTTCCGCATCCACCTCTGCTCTTGTCCGTCCATATTTCGTCGCAGAATAGATTTTCATCCCATCAAGCACCTCTGGGTTTCCATCAGAAAATGGTGGGAGTAGCGACATTGTAAATGGTTTGCTTGGCATATCAAACATCATCACAGTAGAAATTGCATGAAAATTCGGCTGACTATGCAAATCTTCGGCATTAAATGTTGGGGCGAACACCTTTTCCATAATCTGTGCATCAGTCACACCAATACGTCCACAAATTACTGTCCCTACATTTCCAAGTAATCCTTCCCTGATCTTATCAGTAAGCTGTGTCATAAACTGATTTGCCACAATCAAATTCAATCGGAATTTCCTCGCCTCTGATAAGATACTCTCAAAACTCTCTGTTGCAAAATTCTGAAACTCATCTACAAACAAACAGAAATCATTTCTCTGTTCCTCTGGTATATCCACCCTCGACATCGCCGCCGTCTGGAATTTCATTACAAAAATCATACCGAGAAGTTTTGAATTAATCTCCCCCATTTTACCCTTTGATAGATTGACCAGTAAAATCTTCTTATTATCCATAATATCTCTGATATTAAAGCCAGAGTGTACCTGCCCCAAAATGTTTTTCATCATCGTATTAGACAAAAACGGCCCCCACTTTGAAGCAAACCACGTAATCACTTCTCCGGCGTCATTACTCTTCTGGCTCGCTGGAAATTCCTTAGTCCAATAATCATATACTGCCTTATCCGTCACGTATTGTAGCTTGTCTTTTACAAACTCCGGATCAATAAAGCATCTTGGTATGTCAATAAATGTTGCACCATTAGGGTCACTCATCAACAGTAAAGCTGCGTTCCTAAACATGTGTTGCCCCCTAGGCCCAAAGAATCCCTGATTCCCTGGATCATACAAAGACTGCAACATATTTATCCCCTCTTGCACAATAAAATCCTTCTGGTCTTCCGTTTCCCACTCAAACATATTCATCCCAATTGGATGTTCAATATCACCCGGATCAAAGTAAATTACATCATCAATCCTATCCTGCGGAACCATTGAAAGCAGCTCCTCTGTTACGTCACCATGTGGGTCAATAAAAGCAAATCCTTTGCCTGCCAGCATGTCCTGATAAGCTATATTTTTTAGAAGCACCGATTTACCCATACCAGTTGCACCAATAATATATGTATGTCGTCTTCTATCCTTCTCCGACAGTCTAATCTCTTTTTTCTGACCTCTAAACTCATTTACACCTAACAAAATCCCCTCTGTCACTAATTTTGCTGGCCCATCTACCTGTTTAGTCAGCTGTCTCTCCACCTGTGAATTTGGAATCGAATTTTGGCTAGGCAAGTGAAATATAGTCGCAAGTTCCATTGAATTAAGTATAGAGCTACTAGCCGCCTGCGGGAAAATCCTAAAAATATAATTCTTTGCTAGCTCTTTCTCGTCTGTCAGCATATTAAAAGTGAATCCGTTATAGAGTGGTGAATTAAATTGCGAAAATGCCGAAATCACTCCGCCGACAAGCGCATCTGAACGTCCCTTATTACTTGTGCTTGCTACTACTCTTATTAAAGTCTCAAATCCCGGATATCTCGTTTTTCCCTCAATTGCCGCAATTTCCTCCTGCTGAGCATTAGATAGTGGTTTTTCTGGACCTTTTTCTTCCTTTTCTCTTACCTCTGGTGGCTCAAATGGCAGTCTGATAATATCCACGACTTTATCTATCACCCAAATACCCGTACCACTTTTTTTGTTCCCATTTCTTATATTTTGTGTTCGCTCAGATGATTTCTTTATCCAATCTGGCTCTGCCGGCCTAAACATTAACTGTATTGCTAAGCCCTCGCCTTTCTTTGCAGCAGACAGTGCATTAAGTAAACCAGACGCAGCATCCCATTTCATTTCCTCATAAGTAGCGATTGGATAAACGAACTCCTTTTTAAGCGTAAGCTCTCCCCCAGAAAGACCCACCACTCCCCCATCTTTTGAGAAGATATTAGGAGCATAAGTTTCTTCCAGTCTTGCCGTTGGATATGCCGAAACAACTGCCTGCTTCACCGTCTCTGTTATCACTGCCGGCACTAGCGCATAGTATTTTATCAACCCATCCGCTGCAATCATTTCAAATGACACGTGCTTTTGTCCATAAATCTTATTCTTCCACCCCTTTTTAAGCGTGGACACAATAATCGAGTACATAATCTGCGCCTGTGACAAAGCTTCATTCGTCACATCACGTTCGTCCCTGGAACCACCTTGTATGTCATCCGTTGATGGTGGCAAATGTATTAGCATTGGCACCATCTTTATTCCTCTCTCCAAATTCTTTGCTTCACGTTTTGCTTTTATTTTTTTGGAAACAATCACCGCAATCATCGCAACAAGCGCAAGTACTATTAGCACGATTACTACCCATGCTATCACAGAAGTCCCAGTATCTACCATCGGTTCAACCGTATTTACACCTGTTTCAGTATTTTCTACAACATTCCCACCGCCGTCCATCTATTTTTTCTCCCCTAAGCCACCTTCATCGTCCATCTCATCATCACCAAAAATCCTACCGTAATTATCTCTTAAACCATCCACCATCATCTGATTTCTAATGTTATCAAGCTCAAATGGGTCATTCTCTTGTGCTTTCACGGCTTTTTCTACCTCTTTTACGGAATCTTTATCCATTACTTCCCCATCAAAAGAGATAATCTTTTTACTATCAATTTTCCCCTCGGTCGAACCATCCGAGGCTAACGGCCTACTCTCTGTAATACCTGGAAAATCCTCAATCTCTGTTGGAGAAAGCATCATCTCATCATTTGGCTCCCAATTTCGAATCTCAGCCGCTTCCTGTAACAATGTCGTATCAGGTGTCGCTAGCATCTCCGTCGCTACTCTTGCCCGTTCTCCCAATTCATTAGTCCTTACCTCTCGTCTGCCATCTCCCGCTTCAAAAGCCCCCTCAAAGCTCTCTGGTGAACCAAAAATCTCTGGACTCTTAGCCATATCACCAGTACCTCCAACTTTGGAATTATCCATATGCTTATTTTAGCATACTTTTTTAGAAAATGCGATTTACCTTACTATTTTTCTTTTTCACACCTCTACGGCTTCTACTTTATTATAAGCTTCTGTTTATGATAAAGCACCCCATAAAAACCACTGCTATTGTTGCACCGATTGTTGCCAGGTTAAGTACTCCAAATGACTGAATTAAAAGCAGCATCACCGGAGCAAAAGCAATTGTCGCAGCTATGTAACGCTCTTTCTTACTTCGGTTTTTCTTCCCCATAATTCTATAAAAACCAGCTACCAGTAAATTGACCACTCCAAATATCACTATATAAATCATTGTAAAAAATACTAAAACCCCTAACGAGCCAACGCTCGTAGGGGTTGTTAGGTTTATCATCGCGAGAATAACAATGATGGCAATCAGACTAAACAGTAACATCAGACGATTAAACATAAGAATATTATATCACGATTTTATGGGTTCAAGCTATATTAAAGAATACCCAACCAAACTGCGAAAAGGTCGGGGGTTCAATTATTATTCTCCCAAAGACAAGAAATAAGGGGCAAGAGTGGAAGTTATCCGGCACATATATAAAATTACTTTAAGCCGCAACTTTTACCCACTCTTAGCCTTTTGACCGCCTCGCTTACGCGAGACATAGTCCTTACTGTTCCCTTTGATCATTCTATTTATTCTAAGGTACTAATGGTCAGAGGTTCAGCGCGCTCAACGCGTTGTTTAGCGGAGCTATAGGTAATTCCTATTTGATTTAATTTTCGAGATTTTACCTAGACAAATTAAATCAGGTGTAATTTATGGCTAGAAATTACCTATTGGCCCGCCAAAGCATAGTCGGACGCACATCTTATCATCTCCATACTCCGTCCCAGATCGGATCAGATAAGAAGCGTCTTTCTGTGAGGAGCCTCACAGAAAAAGCTATTTATAGGTCATACTGTTTCCTTTTTAATTTGCGATTTTTGTTTTGTCTTTCGACTTATTTTTAGTCTAGCATAACCGTCTTATTTTTTCAAGACTTTTTGCCAAAAATCTGTTGTATTTTTTACAACAAACCACTTTTTTATTCGATTCTACCCCTGAACATAGCATTGTGCTGTGGTGTTGTGTTTTTTACAACGTTTTACCAATTTTCACACATTTAACTGAACAAAAATTTTATTATTTTACTTTTTTGCCAATGCATTTACGTTCCATCATCTCCCTTCACTCCCCACTAGTTTCTTATCACTATCATCATTAGTCCCCCACTCATCGTTCTGCAAGTCTGAGTTTAGTACTATCATCATCTATTCGCTCAGTTGTAACAATATAGACGCTCTTTCTACTTGTGGAAAACTCTAAAATTTTATTAAAAAATTTATGCAAAAAGTTATTGACATTAGCGTTTTAACGCGTTATTATAGAGATAGCTTTTGAATAAAATAATTATTCAAAGCCAAAAACAAAAATCATAGCCAAAAAACTCCACACTCTACGGAAAGTCCGGTGTCCTCGCAGTAACCGGACTTTTTCTATGAGAAAAGCTCCATGAAATACATCAAAAAAACGCCTTAAACGGCGATTTTTATTGTTGGTGGAGCTGCCGGATACTGCCTCCGGGTCCGAACTATCTCAAAAGTACCATTCTACGCATATAGTCTATCTGTTTATCTTGGCAAATACTAGTAGTACAGGTAGACAAAAGCTACTAGCTACCATGACCTAAAATTCAAACTCTCATGGGTCAAACGAGAGTCCTATTCCCATCAATATGATAACTTTACCACCTATGGAACCTCAGAAGTAAAGTCAGCCTATCTATAAATTAGGCAAATGCAGGCATGTAAGCTACATGCTTGCTAGAAGATTTTTCTTCACTTTTTCAGTTCTTACGGAACAAATCGATGCGCCTGATACCTGTTAATAATCCGTCTAAGCTTTGTCAGCCCCAACTACTATCATTATACCACAAGCCTTTTCTCTTTACAACCCCTGAAAGAAATTCTAAAAAACGTTCATTTTTCTCCCTGTTTTAGTATTTTTTACAACATTTACTAAAAAAGTATCATGCTAACGCTTGCAAAATAAAAAAGTGCTATGCTACCCTAAGCCTATGATTGCTAAAACTATGTCCATTATTCCAAGCGGCTTTACTGCCACGCCTATCGAAATCGAAGGAGCAAAAAGCAAGGGTCTTCCCGGCTTTAATATTGTCGGAATGGGGACTAGAACCGTCTCAGAGGCCCGTGAACGCGTTAAAGCAGCTATTAAAAGCTGTGGTTTCTCCTTCCCTGACCAAAAACTTACTATTAATCTCGCTCCCGCCGATCTTGAAAAAGACGGCACCTTTTTAGATTTATCAATTGCCATTAATATCCTAATATTGTCAGAGCAGCTTCGACAGGAAGACGTAACCGGGGCTGCTTTTGTAGGTGAATTATCTCTTGATGGCAGTTTGCGTCCAGTCCGTGGTATCATCAACATCGTCGAAGTAGCCAAAAAGCTTGGCGTAACCTCTCTCTTCATCCCGGATAAAAATTTTATTCAAGCGCAAATTATCTCCGGAATCGCCCTTTTCCCTGCTAAAAATCTAACTGACATCTTTCTCCATCTTAAAGGCCAACTTAAATTACGACCCTCTGAAAGCGTTGTAAAAAATACAAAATCAGATACGATAAGTCCCGCCTTCCCTACTTTTGACGACATTAGTGGTCAAGATCTTGGCAAGCGCGCCATTGAAATTGCTATTGCAGGACGTCATAATATCCTTTTGTCAGGTCCACCAGGCACTGGAAAAACCACCTTGGCAAAAGCAGGGTTAAACTTACTTCCTCCGCTGTCCGTCGCTGAACAAATATCTATCACCAAGCTTCATTCCCTAACTGGCCTCACCGACCAAATAGTAACCATCCGGCCATTCCGCACCCCGCACCACACCAGCAGCCTTATCTCACTGACTGGCGGCGGAAGCATTGTTGCGCCCGGAGAAATCTCATTAGCCCACCTCGGTGTACTTTTCTTAGATGAACTCCCGGAATATCCTCGTCCTCATCTCGAAGCCTTGCGTCAACCACTGGAAGACCGAAAAATCACTATTTCTCGCGCTAAAACGCGCACCATCTTTCCGGCAGATTTCATGTTAATTGCGACTATGAACCCCTGTCCTTGTGGCTATCTCGGAGATCCAACTCATCCTTGCACCTGTACCGAAACCATGATCGCAAACTATCAGAAAAAACTCTCCGGTCCACTCCTGGACCGTATTGATCTTTTCGTAGAAGTTGGTAGAATCGACGCTTCTTCCATCCTCTCCTCAAACCCAAGTAGCCAATCGCGAACACACACTCACAATGTTGTAAAAAATACTATAACAGATGCAATAAACATTCAGCGTCAGCGTTTTAGCAGTCAAACCGTATATAATTCGTCGGCCACAACTACCGACATCGTAAATAAGTTTTACCTTACAAAAGAATCCAAAAACTTACTAGATAGCGCCGCCACGCGACTTGATATCTCTGCTCGTAGCTACTTCAAAATCATTAAAGTCGCCCGCACTATCGCCGATCTCGAAAAAACAGATAAAATTTTGCCGGCACATCTAGCAGAAGCACTTAGCTTACGACAAAAAATCTCAAAGAAAATCTAGGGTTTACCCCTTGAATCTTTCTCCAAAATTTGCTATAATGTAAAGGATTAAGGTTAATAGAAAGGATCCCCATAGCTAACAATACTTCACGCACTCGTATTAACGGCGAAATTCGCCATGAAAAAGTCCGTGTAATAGGCAGTCAAGGGGAGCAAATCGGCATCATGAGCAGCCGCGATGCTCAACTTCTTGCCCGCAACCAAGGAGTTGACCTCGTAGAAATCGCTCCAAGTGCCAACCCTCCGGTCGTTAAAATCATCGACTGGGGCAAATATCAATATCAAATGATGAAAGAGCAGGCTAAGAATCGTAAGAAAGCTCGCGAAAAACAATCAGAGCTAAAACAAATGAAGATTGGCCTCAAAATCAGCGATAACGACCTTAATATTAAAATCCGTAAAATTAAAGGCTTTCTCGAAGACGGAGACCGAGTCAAAATTATGATTATCTTCCGTGGTCGCGAAATGGCTCACAAAGAAATTGGCGAGGAACTTTTAGAAAGAGTTCTCGAACTTCTCAGTGATGTCGCCATCGTTGATGGCAAGCCACAATTTTCCGGACGCAATCTATCCATCGGGATTCGGAAGAAGTAACTTAGACTTCCACGGTTCAGGATAGTGCACATTATGCATATATACTTGTCTACGCATGGCAAATCATATATGCTCAACTATTATTAATAAACCTAAGGAGTTTTTATGCCTAAGCTAAAAACACATAAAGGAACCGCTAAGCGTATCAAGATTACTGGTTCCGGTAAGCTCGTCAGAGAACGCGCTTATAAAAACCACATCCTAGCTAAAAAGTCGAAAGCTAGAAAGCGCAATATGAAAACCGCTGCTACTATCAACGGTAAAATTAGAAGAAACATTAAAACCGCGCTAGGAGTATAAGATGAGAGTTAAAAGAGGTGTGCCTGCCCACGCAAAGCACAAGAAGATTTTAGATAAAGCCAAGGGGATGCAGCATTATCGCACTAGAAGCTATCGCTTGGCCAAACAAGGCGTTATTAAAGCCCTACGTTACAGCTATCGTGATCGTCGCAATAAAAAACGCGACCTTCGTTCCCTGTGGATCACTCGTATCAACAACGCTTCCAGAGAGTTAGGTATTTCCTATTCTCAGCTAATTGCTGGTATGAAAACCAAGAATATTACACTTGATCGTAAAATTCTTGCCGATCTTGCCGTAAACGACAAAAAAGCTTTTGAAGCAATCGTTAACACCGTAAAGGAGAAATAATGGCAGTTTGTGAAATTTCCGGCAAAGGTAAAATGTATGGCCACAATGTTTCTTTCTCTCAAAGAAAGACTCGCAAGGTCTTCAAGCCTAATGTTCAAAAGAAAACCCTCACAGTAGACGGGAAAAAAGTCAAAGTTAATGTCGCGACCTCCACTCTTCGCACGTTGAAGAAAAAAGGTCTTGTTAAATAAGTCTTAACTTACACAAAAAATCAGGTAAATACCTGATTTTTTGTCTCTTATAAGCCGGGTTCTGTCGTCTAAAAGACGGGTAATCATCTATCTAGACATTAGATTGCTCTAATGTTCAAGCGGTGAGCGTGCATCCTCGAACAAAGGTTCGTAGCACTCCTTGCAGCCGATAGGGTTTGCCCCCATTAGATGTCACCACCTAATGCTGTGAGCTCTTACCTCACTCTTTTCACCCTTACTTTTCAGCGGTTTAGTTTCTGTGGCACTTTCCCTACACTTGCGTGCGGTCGCTGTTAGCGACTATCGTGTTCTGTGCTGCCCGGACTTTCCTCTGACTATTTGCCAGCGATTACCTTCGAGCTACCTATATTATATCATATTCGGTATTTTATCTGCTACATTCCTTATATATCAAGAGGCTTATCCGTTCTAAAATGTCTGATCTAAATTATTAGACTTTCTCGAAAAATGCCCGAGTAACGCTTTATTAGCCTCACTATCAGCCTGTTGGTTTAAATCTCTCTTTACATGAACAAAAGCCACCGCCTCAAAGTTCGGTAACATATTCTGAATGTCTTTATAAATCGGAATAAGATCTGTACTTTTTACTGGATAAATCCCTTTCATCTGGTTAATAATCATCAGATTATCACCTATAAACCTTACCCGTTTAAGACCCAACTCTATCGCCTGCTCAAATCCTTCCTTCATCGCATAATACTCCGCCACCCTTGATGTCGCAAAACCAATAAATTCCCCGCCCCTTTTTATCTCACGACCGTCCTCAGAGACAATATAATATCCAATCGCTGCTGGCCCCGGGTTCCCTTTACTACCCCCATCTACGTATACCGTTGCACCATTTACTGCACTTCTCGCTGCCACTTCCATGACACTAGTTTGTCTTGGTACTCTTGCACCGTCACCCATTATCTTTTCACCTAGCACTTCAAGCACCGAAATCGTCGAATCCGCAATTCTAATTGCGGCAAACTCTTCATTTTTAAGATATTTATAAGCGCTGTATATATCGGTCGGATTTAATTTTGCCCCACTATCAATCTCTACCTTATAGATAATGAATAAATTTCCCAACTGAGATGAGCCTATCAGTCCTACAAAAGTAATCGCATCCATCAGCTCAATTTTTGTTACTTCAATACCTAAATATTCATCAAAAATCCTTGCCATCGCCTCCTCAGGCTGCTCACCAAACTTAATCTTTCCGGTTGGCAACTCCCACGAGGGTAGCTCCTCGGCTCTCCCCTTAGTCTTTTTCAAAAGCAAAACACCGTCAGCTGTTTTTACGATACCTACTACTCTAATTCTCTGCTTCATCTTCCACCCTTTATTTCATTAACCCTAGTAGCTGTTTTCCCTATCTTTTAGACAAGGTGGGTAAAATCTTATGCGCATTTCCACGGAAATGTCGCCACGAAATCCCTATAAAACATTATTCAGGAAAATTTTACCACTAGGGCTAATCTTATTATACCAAATCTATCGCATTCCCACTAGTAAGTAGAAAAAATCAAGTATGCCATTTATCATTTGCCCTAATATCTTCGACAAAAATGACCCAGCCACCACGACCAAGATGAAAACTATCCATACCCCAAATGCCCTCTCTACGTTTTCCATCCATCCCCTGGCACCATCCGGAGCAATTGCATATAACACTCTTGATCCATCTAGCGGCGGAATCGGCAATATATTAAACACGAAAAATCCTAAATTAACTAGCACCATATTTACCATTATTGTAGTAATGAGACCATTGTCAGTTCGTAGTACCCCAGTCCACCACCCAATCAAAAATGAAGCTAACGCTAGTAAGAAATTCGTAATTGGTCCCGCCACTGCAACTAATGCCATCCCCCATGCTCCACCTTTTAAATTTCGTGAATTCACCGGTACTGGCTTTGCTCCACCAAAAATCGGTCCTCCCATAACATACATTAAAAGTGGCACCGCAATAGAAAATACCGGATCAAGGTGTTTTAGTGGATTCAACGACAATCTCCCCTCGTCCTTTGCCGTATTATCACCCAAAGCATATGCAGTGGCACCGTGTGCCAGCTCATGCAAAATCATCGAAACTAGAACTACTGCTAGAACAACAATAACGCCCACAATATCTATTTGCATTAGTTTAGCGCCACCACTTCAAGCGTCGCTGGCAAGGCGTCCGCATTTTTAATTTTTAACTTTTTCTCTGTTCTTGCCGTTACTTTTAACTCTGTTACCATACCGTCAATATTACCCATTGCCACCACTAGCTTTGGTTCAATCTCACGAACCGCCCGTACGGAAGATGTACAGAGAATATCTGCCATTCCTAAGTCATCTAGCCCATTTTCTATATCGCCAATAATTCCAACATGCACTCCTCCTACCTCTACGTCATAGATAGTTTTTCCGGATAATTTTGGTCTTTTGCCATCCGCCGACCCGTCTGCAATATCCTCAGCCGAAGAGCCAGAAACCGGTACCGCCAGACCCCTAATTGTTGCATCACCTATCTCAAACTCGCCCGGTCCATGTATCACTCCTACTGGTAAATTTGCATCAATCGTATATTGTGCGACATTAAAAATTATCGTAGTTTTCTTAGTAATCATCGTTATTTCTTCTGGTTTCTTACTTTCTATTTCAAACATATTCCTCCTTTATCCTTTTATTATCCTTTCTGGGTCATATATCTCCGAAATCTCCATCTCCATAACATCAAGTATGAATCTATCCCTTACGCTTTTTCTATAAGTAAAATCTTCCTCACTCAAAATTACATAATTTAGGGGCTTACCAGCTTTCTTCTCAACCACCTCAGCCCAATGTGTTAATTTCTTAGTTTTATCGTCTCCAATAATCAAAAGATCAACCCCATCCTGCCCAGGAAGCCTATTAATCACGATTAAACCTTTTAGATAATTCTTTACAGGCTTGGTGTATTCTTCCATAGTGCTATGTTTAATACCAATGTCAGAACCTTGAACAACTTTCGATGAAAACATTTCCGAAAGTGCATGAGAAAAAGGATGCTTCATATTAGCTGAATAATAAATTTTATTGTCATATGTCTCATTCTTAATAATACCGATACTATCAAGGTTAAGTAGTTCTCTTCTTACAGAGTTAATCTGTTCGTCAATTACCCTAGTAATCTCTCGAACATAAAAAGATTTTGAAGGATTTTCAAAGAAAAGTCCCAAAAGTTTCGCTCTTGTCTTCGAGCCAAATATTTTTTCTAACGGCGAAGCATTTTCTTTAACCATCTTGTATACATTTTAGCACAGCTGACTTAATTTTATCAAGTGGCAGCCAAACAATTTTTTTATTTCTAGAAAACCAAGTCAATTGCCGTTTTGCTAAATGCCAATCATCATAAAAATTAAGTTCTTTTGCTTTTTCTAAGCTATACTCTCCATTCAAATACCCCCAAGAAAACTGATATATATCGCTCTTCATCGCTTGGCTTCCCCAACCATACTTATCTACCAAAAATTTTGTCTCATCGTAGAGTTCTTGAACAAATAATTTATTCAATCTCAAACGCAATCTCTCCCGTAGTTGCTCAGGTTCCCATTTGATGCCAAAAATTTTAAAGTTGGGTAACATCTCTTTTCTATCCGAACAATTTATTTGTTCACTAGTTACTTCCTCTGAACAACTCTTTTTTATCGCACGCTCACCAGTCGCCCCTCTAAACTTATAGCCATAAATTAATGCGTCAATATATAGTCCTGTCCCGCCTACCACGATTGGCACATGTCCTCTCCCTCTAATTTCATTAATTTTTTGTTCAGCCATTTTCTTCCAATCCGCCACTGTAAATCTCTCTCCTGGCTCTACCAAATCTATCCCAAAATGTAAAACACCCTCCCTTTCCTCCATACTAGGTTTAGCCGTGCCAATATCCATAAATTTATAAATCGCCCGCGAGTCAGCAGAAATAATCTCTCCACCAATCTCCTTGGCAATTTGAATCGCTATTCCTGTCTTTCCAGAGCCTGTTGCACCTACAATTACAATACATGGCCCAGTATATTTTCCCTTTTTATCAAGCGGCAATATTGACTGATTTGCCAGCATCAAAGTCCTCTTATAAAATCAGAGAGTTTAGATAATGCAACCTTCTCTTCCCTACTTCCCCCATCAGCCTTGTCGTCGTGTATCCTAATACTTACTTCATTCGCTTCAACATCTTTCGGTCCGACAATCAGCACTACCGGTATTTTCATCTCATTCGCCCGTCGAATCTTTTTCCCTAAACTGTCCGCCGAAACATCACTTGTAAATCTAAGCTCGTTATATTTTAACGGCTTGTCAAGAACTATCTCTGATAATTCTTTCGAGATTTTCTCTACATAATCAAGCACCTGGTCATTAACCGTTAAAATTCTCACTTGTTCCGGCGCTGCCCAAAACGGGAACCAACCCGCTGTATGTTCAATAAACACCGATAGAAACCGCTCAATAGATCCTAGTGTCGCATGATGAATCATCACGGGGCGTTCTTTTTCTCCCTTTTCATTCACAAATTCTAGTCCAAATCTTTCTGGCTGTACAAAATCTAGCTGCACCGTCGCAACCTGATGCTCGCGACCGATTGCATCTTCCGCCATAAAATCAATCTTCGGTCCATAGAAAGCTGCTTCTCCCTCAGCTTCAAAGAAATCTAGGTTGTTCTGAATCGCCGCCTCTTTAATCTGTCCCTGTGCCATCTCCCAGAGTTCCGGATCTCCTAAATACTTATCTTCGTCACTACGATAAGAGAGACGCGCCCTTAATTTACTCATGCCCACAGTTTCATATAGTTCTCTAATAATTGATACTAGTTGCTGAATTTCACCTTTAATCTGTTCCTTTCGACAAAATACATGTGAGTCATCCTGGGTAAGCGACCTCACTCTGGAAAGACCGCCTAGCTCCCCAGTCTTTTCATCCCGATAATCAGTGGTGGCTTCCATATATCTTACTGGCATTTCCCTATACGTCCTTGGCCTTGACGCAAAAATCTGGGCATGATGCGGGCAGTTCATCGGTTTCATCGCAAATTCTTCCCCATTCACTTGCGAGTGTACCATAAAAAGCTCATCTCCAAACTTCGCAAAGTGACCCGACGCTTTATATAAATCAATCTTTGTAATATGCGGCGTAAAGACTCTGGAAAATCCTGCTCTTGCCCTCAACGATAGCGAATAATTAGCCATCACATCTCTAAGCACCGTTCCTCTTGGTGTAAATAGTGGCAATCCAGCCCCTACTAAATCAGAAAATGTAAAGAGGTCTAGTTCCTTACCAAGTTTACGATGATCGCGTGCTTTTGCCTCCTCTTGACGCGCCAAATACTCGTCCAGCTCTTCCTGTGTCTGAAATGCTACACCATAGAGCCTCGTCAACATTTCCCTTTTCTCATCTCCTCTCCAATACGCACCAGCCACTCTTATCAGCTTAAACGGCCCAATATCGTCGGACGATTCAACATGCGGCCCCTTACATAAATCAACAAAAACCACGTTCTTCTCTTTTGCTAGTTCATCTATACTCTTCTTGTCAATTTTTTCTTTGCCTGTTACACATGCATAAAAAGAAATCGTCTCGCTTTCCGGCAATTCTTCTATTAACTCTTTTTTGAGCGGTTGCTTATTATCATTAGCCCAGTTTAGTGCATCTTCTCTATCCGTCTCAATCCTAAGCATCTTGAATTTACGCTGGATAATCCCTCGCATTTTTTTCTCAATTTTTAGAAGATCATTATCAGAAATTTTAGCACCAGAAAAATCGATATCATAGTAAAATCCATTCTCAATCGCCGGACCTATTCCAAATCTCGCCTCAGGATATAGTTCCTTCACCGCCGCAGCCATTACATGAGATAGTGTGTGTCGCATCCGCTCCACAAAATCCCCATCAATCTCCGCCTCATCAATCATTTTTTTAGCTAAATCCTTTTTTTTCATTTATTTCCTTACTACGCTCTTATAAACCTTCTTTTATTTTAACACATTTTATGATAAAATAATATATAGAGTTACTATGGGTCGCTAGCTCAGTTGGCTAGAGCGTCTCGTTTACACCGAGAAGGTCGGGGGTTCGAGCCCCTCGCGACCCACCATAATAAGAAAATAAAAGCTTGCTTTTATTTTTTTATTTTGGGGGCTTTGTCGCAGATAGGGTGACCTGCCCCTCGCGACCCACCAAAATAACTATAAAAAGAACCCAAAGGGTTTCTTTTTATAGTTATCCCCTTACATCCACCCCATGACCTTCAAAAATCTTTGTAAGAGGCTTGGCTTCTCTATATAATTTATAGCACTAACCGGGACATCATACAACTCACCATTTAGAGACACTTTCAGATTCCCACTTGCCCCATTCATTTCTAGCTGTGCTGTATTTTCATCTTGTTTCCAACCTATTTCATTCAAATCTTTACTTGCCACAATTGGTACCTGCCCCATCCACCAGCTATCATAATAGCCTACCTCCTGACCCTCTTTTACAAACTCTGTTTTTATAAGCACACTTTGTAAATATTTAACTGCATCCAGCGTACTCGAAAAGGACTCTTGCCTCGTCTTCGCTCCAAGAAGAGCAATTGTTACAATTTCGTCATCTTCAAAATATCCAGAAACCAAACAATAGCCAGATAAATTATCGCCATTATACCCCGTCTTAATACCAGCAATTCCTCTCTCACCCAGTAGTAAATTCGTATTATTTATCTCGGAAGCAACTGGAATTACCGCAGTCTTTTTCGCCGCAATTTCCCTCAAAACCGGCTGTTCTAGCAATCTTTTTCCTAGTCTCGCCATCTCAGAAGCAGTACTAATCGTCCCTCCGTTATATCCACTCGCATCTGGCCCCACTTTCGTCTGGGAGAATCCCCACTCTCTTAATTTTTCATTGGCATACTTACTATACTCATCAAGCGAAGAAAACGTAAAACTCGCCAACGTATCTGCCATATTATTACTTGAAGCAATCAGCATTGCAGAAAGCGCATCATATTCACTAATTTTCTCACCAATTTTCACCTCTGTCACGGAGCCATTATTGCTTACATACCACTGGTACCTCTCATAATCACCTGCTGTAATTTCTAATTCTTCGCCAGTCGTTCCAGGCTCAAAAGGCTTTTTCTCCATCACCATAAGTGCTGTAATAATCTTTGCCGTACTAGCAATCGGCACACCCACAGACCCGTTCTTTTCATCTATCACTTTTCCGTTTAGCGCTGCCGCCCATTTCTCATGACCATACTCAGTCAACTCTATCTCTGGTAATTCCGGAAGCTCATACCTCACCGTCAAAGCCACAGTGATGTCAAGCGTTGCCATTCTCACCCCAATAATTATTACCGCTACCAAAATTATCCCTAGAATAATTTTCAAGAAAAATGGCATTCTCCGTCTACGTACGTCACTCTTTGCCATCACTCAAATTTTACCTTTTTACAACTTTTCTCGTTACGTCAAATTTTTCCATATAATTACCCGTCATCAATCTAGTCTGAGCATAAAATGCTGCCGCAGATTGGTACAATATCGCTACTAGTGGTGAAAGAATCCATTGTAAAACCATCCCTACTGACTTTACCTTATTATATTTCTTTGGTCTCGGCGGAAGCATCCTTAGCGACATCAGAATAGTAACCATTAACCCTATTGATGCAAATAGCTGAATCCAGGAGACCGTATTCGGAAGGTTATAGGTTAGAAGCTCCCTACTTTGAAAATTAAGTAATCTCGGCACCCAACCGCCGAATGCTACTATCGGACTCATCGCCGCAAGAGTCACGTGTCCATCAAGCAACCTCCAAAACTTCGGGAAAAGAAACCATAGTGGCATTTTTCTACGTTTCTTATTCACCATTCTTACTCCCACATACGCCACGTCAGAAGCACCATAATCCCACCGTCTCAGCTGCACAAATTGCGCCTTCACAGTCTTCATAAACGTCTCTTCTATCACTGCATCCTGATAAATTGGCACCTTAATTGACACCACTTCATATTTTCCCCTAAAATGGAACAGACTACGCCAATATTGATGTCCGTCCTCTACAATTGTTCTCTTACTCCAAAAGTCCATTTCATACAGCGCATCAAGTGGCTGTGAGTGAGAAGCAAAATTCCGAAGAAGATGCGGCCTCTTAACGTTTATCACATTAAAAAACGTATTTGATACCGCTACTACACGCATCGGCGCGCTAGCGTCCCAAATATTATTCATAAAAATCGACACTGGTTGATATGCCACCCTCTTTCTATCAGGATTCACAATAAATTCATAGGCCACATAATCCAAATACCCCTCACTCATTCGATTATCCGCATCAAGCGATGTTACTATTACATTCTCCATTGGAATATGTTTTTTAGTAACATACTCAGCTAGTCTATGCCCCGCATAAGTCAAATTCGGCCCTTTCCCTTTTATCTCTCTTGGCAACCCATCTGGATGTTCTACAATAATAAAATCGTAAAACGTATCTTTAAACATTTCCTGCAATTTCTTGGCATTTTTGGCAATCTCCGGTCCGCCTCTCTCTTCATACCCCATCACAAAGATAATCTTCTTATTATCAAAATTCGTATTCTTTACTGCCTCTACTGTTGGAATCAGCGTTTCTAGCCCCTCATTATAAGCTACCATTATTACCGCATGATAAATTTTATCTGGATCTGGAAAATCCTTGGGCGCTACACTCATCATTCTAAGATTATCAATATGCTCATCATAATTAAATGCCGTAGAACTCCGATCTCTTAGCTCTTCAAATCTTCTATGTGGCTCGTTCAAATCCATCAACCTCTTATGCCAATCTACGCGCATCGCTCTCTGAATTTCATTGTAACCCTGCACCGTCCTTATTGCCACACCTATCGCCTTAACAAGTGTAATTGTAATAATAATTAAAAGGTAAATCGCACCGAGTGTCGGAGATATTAAAGAAAAAATAAACAGTGCAATAATCATTGAATAAGATAGCACCCCTGGCAATATTTCAAAAAACCGATAAAGTCGCGTACGCTTCCCAAGAGGCAGTTCCAAATCGGAAGTATCAATCAGTCGCCCTTCTAACCCCTGTTTTTCTCTTGCCATTTTACCCCGTTTTTCTAACCTTCCCCAAGCAATCTAAATAGCACCAAAAATGTCGCAATCACAATGAACATGCTAATAAGAATGAATGCCTTTGCGGCACTTTCTCCCCTTCTCTTATAAAATCGTACTGCCACCAAGTTATGCACCACCCCAAAAATTAAAGCTAAAACCGGAAAAGCTAGCATATTAACCCAACTTCCATCTCTATATCCACCAGCCGTCCGCATTTCCGTTAAATCCTCTCCCGTGAAACTACCAATATCACCATACCCTGTTTTTACGATGGCCGCCGACGGATTAAGCGTCAGAAGCGACGTGATAAGAAGTGCTAGCGACAACAAGAAAAGCGCTATCATCAAAGAAAATAACGCTTTATGATCTCTATAAATCTCCCGAAAATCTTGGGCTTTTGTCTTCATATGCTTTTTCTATTATACCACAAGAATATTATTACGGGCACAAGATATGCCGATCCAATTGAAATCATTTTTACTTTCCCTGTATTATCTTCCTAGGATTATCAATCGTCAACTCGCGTAGTTTGACTTCATCTCCTAAAATTTTCATCAACTTTTTCTGTACAAGCTCTGTTTGATATTCATCAGAAAACTTGTGTACATCAGAGGCCAAACAGAATATCTTATCATCGAACAGCAGCTTTTTAAGTGTCTTTTCTGCTCTCTTTCCATATTTCCCTGCCATTGTCAGATATTCACCTTGAAGTACGCATCCCATACCTATAAAATCGTCCAGTATTTCCAAGTTATCTTGGACGTAATGATATCTCTCTGGATGCGCAATCACCGGTACAAAACCTTTTTGAACTAATGTAAAAAGCATATTTTTTGCCGTTTTGTCCGCTATTCTCACTGGAAATTCCACTAGCACATACTTCGTGCTATTAAGCGTTGAGACTTCATACATCTCATCTGACGTCTCACCAATATACCCCGCCAACATCTCCGGCAGTTTATTATCTATATAAATTTCGTTTCCCAGATAGAGATTGACCCCTATTCCGTTCCTCTTTGCTTCCTTTACTAGCTCATTAAAAATCTGCCATTTTTTCGCATTAGAAGCATTATAAATCGTCCCCTTCATATAATGCGGGGTCAAAATTATATCGGTTATTCCCGCTTTTTCTGCCTTTTTTAGCATTGCAAGACTAGTCACCATATCCGGTGCACCATCATCAATGCCTGGCATTATATGGCTATGTATGTCAATCATTATTTAATTTCGAATAATATTCATCTGCATAGTAGGATGAATAATACCCGCCTCCTACCTTAGCCTTATTTATTACTACGCCAGAGATCTTCGAATTAACCTTCTCGAAATTCTTTTTCACATCTTCTAACTGGTCAATTTTCGTCTTAGCATTCGTAACCGTAACGATATTCACATCTGCATACTTAGACATCACTAATGCATCAGATAGCCCTAATGCTGGCGGACAGTCAATAATTACGATATCATACTGTTCTCGAAAACTATTCAGAAGTTTACGGTTATTTTCCGACGAGATTAGCTCTAATGGATTTGGTGGCGTTGGGCCTGCCGGTAAAAGATACACATTTGTCACCTGAGTAGGCTTTACGTATACTTCCGGGCGAATAAATGCCATCATTCCCATATTTTCCGTGCCTTTATAACGTAAAATATAGTTTGAGTATCCAGCCATCTTATCATTAGGAAGCCCAAAGATTTCGTGCTGTCTTCCCTTCCTCATATCACCATCTACTATCAAGACTCTCTTGCCATCTTGGGCAAAAGCCGTAGCAAGATTCGCTGCTAGAAAGCTCTTTCCATCACCAGATTCTGGCGACGTAACCAGAATAGTTTTTAGTTCCTTCTCCACTGAAGAAAACATCACATTAGTCTTAATAGATTTTACAGCCTCAGCAAAAGATGATTTTGGATTAGTCGCCACCACCAGGTCTTCTACCCCTCCGCGACGCGTACCATCTTTACGCAGTTTATGCGCTTTTTTACCCAAATTCTTTAAACTAAATTTTTTATCCGTCATCTTATTTCCTCCCCGCATTCGGCACTACACCTAGTACCACTAATCCAACTTTATCTTCTACGGTCTTACTATTTTTAATAGTGTTATCAAGATAGAACATAATTAACACTATCCCTATTCCTGCCGCTAGTCCAGCTAGCAGATATTCTATCGTCTGTTTGAAAACATTGATATTATATGGATCGGCAGCCGCAGTCGCTTTTTCTACAATCTGAACGTTATCAATCTTATAAAGTGTGATAATTTCCGCCTTAAATTGCTTTGCTACTTCATTAGCAATCTTCTGAGCCATATCTGCATCCTTATCAGATACCGCCACGTTAATCAACTGTGTATTAGTAATCGAGCTTACACTAATTTTACCAGCAAGCTGTTCTACCGTCATACCAAGTTTTAAGCTATCAATCACCTTTGAAAGCACATTCCTACTCTTGATAATCTCGGAATATGTCTTTACTAGGTTATTAGACAACGTTACGTCAGAAGTTGTAATACTAGAATTTGAAGTTTGTTCACTTGTTAATACTAATTTTGTTGTAGAATTATACATCGGTGTTTTTAGATAAACAGAATAAATCTCACCCAGAGAAACTACTGCAACCAAAACGAGCAGCACGATGTAGAACTTTGATAGGACATACCTAAGTAGCTCTTTTATATTGATTTCATCCATTTCGTTTTTCCCAATTAATCTGTTATTTATCTCTGTTATCCGCCCTATTTATGGCTTGTCCCAGAGATATAATTAATTTATAACACCGATTTTACGGCATTACAATAATTGTAGCACACTTATGCTAAAAAGTCAATAGCATTTATGCTTTTGGAATCCACCTCCCAAATATCTTACACTAAGGAGGGTCAGACCCTCACCTTGAAATACTTATATAAATCTTCCCGAATCCGGCTATCTTGTTCAGAAACAGCCTCTTTCATTAGTTCTATCCATCTTTTCCACTCTTTATAGTCTTGCTCAGAATAATACAATTTCATCGCTGGCGCAATCTTTCGCTGCTCCACCTCCATAACCTCCAATATATTACTAAGCTTAAATGACGTACCCAAAAGCTCTCTCATAATCGCCAAAAATTTCTGTCTATAATAAGTAGAATTAATAACGCTTCTGAATGTCGAGTTTTGAGCCTTGTTCTTGCTCTCCATAATCGCTTCAAACTGATCACCTATAATCCCTGGGAAATACTCCAAATTTCCCTGTTTTAGATACACCATATCCGTATCATAAATTAAGAATCTCCATCTTCCATCAGTATATTTATTGTTTGCCACCTCTCCACCAGCATATCGCCATATTTCATAGCTATTTTGCGGCCAATCTGTATTATTTAACAAAAGCTCTATGGCATAATATTTAAGATAGTCATCCATATCCACTTTTTGCTCTAATTTCTCTCTATTAGAGGTAATATTAAGGTCCGTTTCAAACAATTTAATAATTCCCGCTTCATCTAGTACGTGTTCTTCCGTTCCCTTAATTTTCTCCACATTATCCGAGTCTGGCAATGAAAACCTTTTTTCTAGAAACGAGTCTGAGAAGTTTTGCTCTACATCCACAATCGCATAAAATTCTCCATTCAAATAAACCACCGCCCTCTTAGTGGCAGAATACCCATCAAACCCGCTTTCTTCTGCTAGCCTGCTAGCCACCGCTGCTCGGATATTTCCGCTCCCTGCATCTTGACCACCTACTCTTAGCCTCAGTGAATTATATTTCTTAGGAATAGCAAGTCCTATTGAGGTTGTTCCTGAATCATCAAAACTATATGCTAGCTTATTATAGCCATATTTTTTATTCGCCACTAGTTTAAAGGATTTTACCTCACTCGCCGCTGATGTTCCACCAGAAATCTGCAAACCTACATTTTGGTTCCAGGCTACTTCCCCTTCTGGGGTTAATCTCACCACCTCTGCTTCCCGAATCCACTCATCTTCCCTGTTATTATAATTTCCCGGCACATAATCTTTTTCTGGGTCCATTCCACTAGCCACATTGTCATCATACGTCTTTCCCGGAACCATTATTCCAGTTTCATAATCATACAAATTCTTATGTTCAGACGTAATGCTAATTACATCTAGCGTTATCTCTTTTTCCGGATTTCGAGAGAGAATATACGTTTCTGTATAAATTTTACTACACAGGTTATTAAAGTAACAATACGCCGCTTTCACCGGATATACCGCCACGTTTTCATTTAGTGCTAGCTTTATCGGCCCATTATAAACCTGCCCCGCAGTCACCGGGTTGTCCCCATTTAGTGTATACTTAATGTTGACAATCGGAGAAAGAACCGTTTCTTCCGCGTTTAGTTCAATTTCTATCTCATTCTCATATAATCCCGTCGCCTTGCTAAAATCTATTTTTACATCCTCTCTTGGCCCTTTACTGAAAAAGTTTATCAAAGAGATAGTGGCAGCTATAATTATCGCCAAGATAATACTGAAAGTAATTAGTATAAAAAGACCCTTTCTCTTGCGTTCTCGTCTTTTTCTTCCCTTCTTTTTTAGCTCAACTTTGGCTTTTTTATTAGTCTGCGTTTTATTCTTTTTAGACTTATTAGCTGTGGCCTTCTTCGTAGCCTTCGTAGTCTTTACGGTTTTTGTACTCTTTGCAGTCTTCTTCTTCGCTTTCTTTTCATCTAATTTGACTTTGCCCGACTTTCCCACTTTTTCATTGTTCGTCTGAACATCCTTTGGCGTACTAATTCTAGCTTCCGTCTTATCATCAATCCGAACCTTTATCTCAGTTTCTTCCGGCTCCAAAATCTGGACTTTGAGCTTTCGCTCCTGTCTACCATCTTCCTTCTGCCCACCAGCGTCATCCATTTTTTGAATCTTATCCATTTAAATCAGTCAGGTTCCTCACGCGCAATCTACCTACTAGAAACCATCCTCATCATAGTTCTATTTTATCATACCGTTGACTTTTTCCGTCTTTTTCACTAGTATAAAACTATGAAAATAGTTTTTCCGGAGCTAGAAAATCCCATTATTCAGGAAGCTGTATTAAAGTATCAAAAATCACACCCAGAATTTTCCGCCCTAAAAGCCAGTTCACTAGAAGAAGCGTGTCTTATGACTAAATCTAATGCTGCCGATGCTTTGATTGCTGGCATCGATTATACTACCCGTGAAATCGTTTTAGCTTGCAAGGATTACCTAGGCGCCTTAGGCGATACTTTTTCTAGCTGTTTCGTCATGGAAAAGACTAGTTCCCCACCGCTCATTATTGCTGATGCCGGTGTCACCAAAAACCCTACACGTGCGCAACTAAAAGACATCGTCCTGCAAACTCAAAAAACCGCCAAAAAAGTCCTAGACGACGAACCTCGAATCGCCATGCTTTCTTTTTCTACCTTTGGCAGTGCCAAAGATGAATCAATCGACAAAATCAACGATGTTATCAGGTCAATCCATGAAAGCCATCCGGAAATTATAATCGATGGCGAAATGCAGCTTGATTGCGCCATAAACCCTGCTGTCGCCAAGAAAAAATCTACTGCTCATCCTTCCCCTGTTGCTGGTCACGCCAATGTCCTAATCACCCCAGATTTAAATTCCGGCAACATCCTCTATAAGTCTCTGCAACAATTCGGTGGCTACACCGCCGCCGGGCCTATTCTCCAAGGCTTCAAAAAACCCGCCAGCGACCTTTCTCGCGGCAGTACCGTAGAAGATGTAATACTAGTGATAGCAACGCTAGCAAAACTCATAAAATAGCCCCCCTGACAAAATATGCAAGGGCTATTTTAATAGTCGCCTCAAATTCTTAAACGTCATAGATGCCCATAGCTACGGCACCAATTTCGCCGTCGGACTTTGCTTCGCAAAATCTTGATCAAACGTCCAAAGCGGCTCTCGCTGTGTTTTTGCTACCTCAAACCCTAAAAGACAATCAACGAATGATAATCTCGGATGCGATACATAATAAGGAAAGACCTCGTTAAAAAGTTCTTTATCATAAACTATACACTTATTATCTAGGATAGAACATAAGCTATCCGCAATTTTTTCACGACCTATTTTATACTGTCCTCTTTCCATAGTAAAAACCGCCTCAGAAATCACGTGTTCAGGCACAAAATATCTATGTCCATTGAGTAGTAGATTAATAGCTCTTTTTCTCTGTGATGGAACATCTCCAAGTACCAATCTCAATATCACATTAGTATCTACTGATTGCACATCCTCACTACGCATAAATCCCCTTCCCATATTCTGCTTCTATTTCACGTCTTCCCTCGGGAGTTTTTTCTAATTCTTCTACGGTTTCTTCAAAACTCATTCCTGCATATTTTTTAATCCTTGCTCGTTCCTCATCGGTCCATAAGTTATCTATATACGCCAAAGCTTCATCAAGCTGCTCCTCGCGCGTCTTCTCTCTTTCGATGACAATTTTTCCGGTTTTTTTGTCTTCCTCTACGAGAACCTTGGATGTAATTCCATATTTCTCCCTGAGTGCCTTCGGCAAAGTCATCTGTCCTGCGCTCGTAATTGATACTGTATAGCCCATATTAATACTTTCTTTATTAATATTATAATTTCTTAATATTAATACTAGCACACATTAATATATATGTCAAGATGTTAATATCAAAAGTTTTGCAGATTTTTCAACAAAACCTAGTCTCTGCTAAACAAATCCCTAGTATAGACCTTAGAAGCTACATCTTCTAGCTCTTTTTCCATTCTATTTGCTAAAATTATCGAGGCAATCTCTTTAAACTCATCGATATCTGTTAAGACTTCTATCCCATCAAAATCCGGCGCTAGAAGTGTTGGTTCATAAATAACTACTCGCTTCCCAGCATCGCTCAATTTCTTAATAATATCCTGAATCGCACTAGACCTAAAATTATCAGAGCCAGATTTCATCGTGAGTCTATATATCCCTACTACTTCTGGCTTCATCTCTAATATTTCATCAGTGATAAATTGTTTTCTAGTGTCATTCGCCTTCACGATTGCTTCAATCAAATTTTGTGGCACATCTTCATAATTTGCAAGAAGCTGCTTAGTATCTTTTGGCAAGCAATAACCACCATAACCAAACGAAGGATTATTATAGTAGCTTCCAATTCTTGGGTCTAGGCACACTCCCTCTATAATCTCTTTCGCGTTTAGATTTTTTACATCTGCATATGTATCAAGTTCATTAAAGAAGGAAACTCTGAGCGCTAAATAAGTATTCGCAAAAAGCTTCACTGCCTCAGCCTCGGTACTCCCCATATAGAGCACTGGTACATCTTCCGTTTCTGCCGCCTCCAGCAGCAACCCTGCAAATTTCTCACCCTCCGACGCTAAAACTTCCTGTTTTCCTCCATCTTCTCTACATCCAACAATAATCCTTGACGGATACAAGTTGTCATATAAAGCTCGTCCCTCTCTTAAAAATTCAGGCGAGAAGAAAATATTCATTTCAGGATATATTTTCCGCATCTTTGCTACAAATCCAACAGGGATAGTAGATTTTATCACTACGGTCGGATTATTAGTTTTATCCGTCTCATGATATAACTTATCAATCTTTGCTAAAATGTCCTCCACCGATGAAGTATCAAAAAAGTTTAGCTCCGAATCATAATTTGTCGGCGTAGATACAATCACAAAATCAGCTCCCAAGAAAGCCTCCTTGAAGTCAAGCGTCGCTTTTAATCTCAGGGCCTTTTCAGCGAAAAACTTTTCAATATATTCATCCGCAATCGGCGAAACCCGCCGGTTTATCATTTCAACTTTCTCCGGCACAACATCAAGAGCTACCACATCATGTCTCTGGGAGAGCAATGTGGCTAGTGACAGTCCAACATATCCTGTTCCTGCTACTGCAATTTTCATGAGATTATTATATCATAAATTCGCTAAATTGTAATCTAAGCTCCATCAGTATTCCAACTAAACCACACGCTAAGCACAAAATCTTGATTTCGTGTAAAATCCGGCTCCAATCTTTTAAAACCCTGGGAGACACGTAATAGAGTCGAGTTTTTCAAGCAAAAAGTTAAGAAATATGCTATAATATCACAAATGATATACAAAAACATGTCCGGACGCTTAGGCAATCAGATGTTTCAATATGCCACGATGTACGCTTTTTCAAAAGAAAACAATGACAATGACATAGCATTAAACTTTAATCATTTAGAAAACGAAACATTCATAGATGACTTAAAGTCTTTCCAGGCTGACTATCGAACAGTTCAAAAAGAACCCACGCTAAATATAACTCAATCCGTCCTCCTATCTTTTGTAAAGACAGTATCTTTAATAATCAATAGATTATACGCAAAAGACGTGACAAAAAGATTACAAAAAATTAGTACATTAGATA
Organism: Candidatus Saccharimonadota bacterium; assembly: GCA_017405245.1. Lineage (GTDB taxonomy): Bacteria > Patescibacteriota > Saccharimonadia > Saccharimonadales > Saccharimonadaceae > Nanosyncoccus. The sequence continues at coordinate 47,536 of JAFRAU010000036.1, read as the reverse complement.
ATAGATTATTTAAAAGATTTATGAAACACGGTATATATCACGTCGAACAAGGATATATACCGCTTCAAAAGTCACGAAATAAAAACAAAATTTTTATAGGCTGCTTCGAGTCAGCACAATATTTCGATAAATATCGTAATGATATTTTACAACAATTCACTCCTAAACAACCACCCCTTCAAAGTAATAATAAGATATATAGTGCAATCAATAAAACCCAATCGGTCTGTATAACTATACGGCGAGGAGACTTCGTCGATAATGCGTCCTTAAAGAAAAGACAGTATGTCTGTACGCCAGAATACTTTTACCGCGCAATTAAGGAAATCCAGGATAGAATAAAAGACCCATCGTTCTTTATATTCTCCGATGATATAAACTGGGTCAAAAACAATATGATCTTTCCAACTGGAACAATATTCGAAAACGGAAACAACCCAGTTTGGGAAAAATTACGCATGATGTATAGTTGCAAACATTTTATCATTTCTAACAGTTCATTTTCATGGTGGGCTCAATACCTATCTAGAAATCAATCTAAAATAGTTATAGCTCCAACAAGATGGAAAAACGGCTACCAAAACAAAGACATTTTCCAGCCAAATTGGATTCTAGTAAATCCAGATGAATAAAAGCACCACTAGTTCTCACACTATCTAATAAACATCTTTTTAAGATCAGAAAAATCTACAACTTTTAAAATAGAGATGGCGAATATATACACCAGTACTCCAACTGTACACTCTAAGAGAAAGCCGGCAAAGTTATTCAATAGCGGCAAATTATTCATTAGCAGTAAGGCTATCATCATCATTAACGAGGCAACTCCTATTTTTAAAACCTTTGGCCAATCAACCTGCAATCTCAAATATTTTCTACCTAACAATACTGATAATAAAAGATACACTACATATGATACCAAAGTAGTCACCGAACCCATAATATAGCCAAATTTAGGAATAAGCCAAAAATTCAACACTATGTTAAGTACTGCGGCAACAGCATTCAATATCAAAGTAGTGCCTGTCTTCTTTTTTAATTCCCAAACTTTGCTTGCGTAAGAGTTAAAACCCAAAACAGCAATTCCAAATCCAGTAATAATGAAGTTCATATAACTACTCCAATAGCGCTCATTTGTAAAAAGCAAAAAGAACCTTTCACCCATACATAGGAACCCAAAGCATACAGGCAAAATAATGAGAATATACAAGGTCAAATATTTTTTTATTAAAGCTACTGTCTTCTCTTTTCCATATTCCTCCCACATTTTTATAATATTAGGATAAGCACCAAGCATAATAAATTGTGAGAGGAGAGATATTATACTACTAGCGAGGCTATACGAATACGAATACAATCCAACATCGTAATCTGAATAGAAAAAATTAATAACGTATCGATCAGAAACGTTCAAAATCCAATTAGAAATAGATGCGCCTATCAAAGGTGCCCCATATTTAAATAATTGCAAAAGTATCTTTGAACTAAATTGCTTGAAAGTAAAATATTTATAAAATTTAAATTTAATCGTAAGATAAACAGTTTGGATTATCTCAGCACATAGAAGTGACAGTGCTATTACATAAACAGCTTTTAGTCCAAATACATAATAAAATAATAGCAAAATCCCAATTTTTAAGAGACAGTTAATATTGATATTAATATTATACTGTTTAGAATTATTATCAATGCGCATTAATGTATTAATAAACAGGACATATGACTCAAAAAAGAAGAAAATTGAAAAAATAATAGCAAACGTTTTAAGTTCGGCAGACAACGGGATAAATTGCACGCTTATTAGAATCAAAATAAACTGCAATATCGAAAAAACAATATGCTGAACAAACACAGAGCTAATTAGCTTATGATCAGTTCCGGCTTTTTTATGGACAATATAATAACGAATTAACGACATGGAAACCCAACCAACTACCATTTGACTCAAAAGAGAATAAGTAGCAAAGGCAAGAGAATAGGCTCCATAATCTTCCGGTGAAAACATATCGCCATACAAAATTGAAACCGCAAAATTAAGAATAGCCAACAATGCAGTTCCTATGAAATAATTAAGAGTTTCTTTCTTTACAGAAACCATCTATTTGCCTCTCTCTTTTCTAGATTTCTCGTAACCATTTCTAAACTCATCATAACTTTCAAACACTTTCTCCGTACTCATAAAAGCCCCACGAGCAGACTCCAAGTTAACGCCTTTTAGGGAAACCGTTGATGCATACCACTGCCAGTTTTCTTCTGTTTTATCCATAAATAGCACAGCGTATCTCCCCCCCCCACACTCTGTCATACTCGGAAACCTATGGTTTTTTGCAATAAATACATCCACGTCATCGTATAAGTTTTCCAACATTGTCTCTTTTGCTTTTTTGACATATTCATCCATACTTTTAATCACTCTCGCCGGATTCCCAGCACAAACTGTATTATCCGGCAGATCTTTACAAACTAGTGACCCAGCTCCAATAATAACATTATTCCCTATTTTCACTGGGCCAATAATCGTCGTGTTAACTCCAATAAACACGTTATCGCCAATTTCGACATGTTTACCGCCACTCGGATAAATTACTTTATTGCTATCAATTAAATTACTCCAACTATAATCATGTGCGACTATCCTTACTCCTGACGTTATTTTGCAGTTAGCACCTATTTTAATGTAATTTCCTCTATTAACATCAATAAAAGTCGTTCTAGGATCAAAGAAACACGTATTTTTACCTACCGACACACCATTTTTATTTAAAAAATTAACAAAAGTGTCCTCGGAATAAGTCTCTTTGTATATCAGTTTACCAAGTAGCTTCTTAATCATCAATCACCTCCCTCCATTTATTTGCTATAATATTAATATCAAAAGATTTTGCTCTTTCTTTTGATAGCGCACAATATCGCTCGAAAATTTTACGGTTTTCAATTAGCAGCATCATTGCTTTCGCATATTCTAATTCTTGGTCAGTAAACTGATCGCTAGCAGAATATTTTATATCATCAAAAGCCGGACACAGTACTCCATATTTCGCCTTAACATATGTTTTTCTCGCCCTTTGAATATTATCACTAGAAGATAAAAGTTCTCTTGGGCCATAGTCACAATCAGTTGATATAATTGGTAGTCCATAAGACATTGCTTCCAATATGGAATTACCCAACCCCTCAAATAAAGAAGAGAAGACAAATACATCACTCTTTTGTAAATAATCATACGGATTATCTACAAAACCAAGCATTGTGACGTTTTTTTCTAGACCTAAATCAGAAATCAGCTGCTTCAAATAACCTTCTAATTCACCCTTACCAAGTATAATCAACTTCGCCTCTGGATAATTCTCGGCCACCACTTTAAAAGACCTTATTAAATGCCACTGTCCTTTCTGGTCGGTCAGCCTAGCAACGTTGATAAAAGTGAAAAAGTTACTAAAATATGCAGGGTTTACCGTAGAAGATCCCTTTTTAAACTCAATTGTAAGACATGGATTATAAATCGTTGTTATTTTTTTAGGTGCAATCTTAAAAGTAGCTATAAGGTTTTTTCTCACTTGCTCAGAAATAGAAACTATCAAGTCACAGTGTTTTAAGCAATACCTTACTATTAATCCATACGGGCCGTTTTTAAATAAAACAGCATCATTATTTCTAATTGAAACGATACACCGCTCTTTTCCCTTAGATAATACATTTAGTAAATCTGCTTGGAGCAAAAAAGAAATAGAACAACTTATATTATTATCAGTCTTAATTTTCTTTAATTCTCTTGCTCGCGCGATTCTACTAAAAAATTTCCCAAACAAACCTTTCCGTATCACAGTTTTGAGAACTATGAGTCGTCCACCATAAGAATACTTTTGCTTAGTATCATCTAACACAACAATAATAACATTATAATACCTCGTTAAGTATCTCGATAAATTTGCAACAGTTTTTTCAGCACCGCCGCCTACTAATGTAGGAACGACAAACATAATTGTTTTTTTCTGTTCATCCATAAGAAACACCTATTCTCTCCAATCCAGCTTCGCCCTTGTTGATGCCATTAAAGAGCTCTAAATATTTTTGCTCTAAATTACTTGCGCTTTTATAGATATTATATTTCGAATCCGATACAACTACATACCCGTTCTTTCTATCATCAATATCTCGATTTTTATAGGCACGAGTAATTGCATTAGTCCAACCTTTTTCATCATTCAAATCGACAAAAATAGCATCATTTGATAGTCCAGCCTCACGAGTTATATTATTGGAAAAAACAACAGGAAGTCCAGAACATTGCGCCTCAACAGCTATGACTGGAAATCCTTCCGAAAACGACGGCATGGCCACCACGTCCATTGCTGCATAATATTTTTCTGGCTCATTAGTTGAACTCAAAAAGATAATCCTTGGCGCTAACTCCATCTCTCTACAATATTTCTGGATTTCCTCTTTTAACGGGCCATCTCCAATAAAAAGAAGCTTAAACTTCTCATTTTTTATCCTACGTAAAACATCAACCAAATACCTATGATTTTTTACTTGTACAAATCTTGCAATACTGCCAATTACAAAATCCTCATCACTAATATTATATTTATTTCTAATTTCCTTACGCCATTTCTTATTAAATGCAAATTTTTTAGGGTCAATAGCATTAGGTACGAAATAGTATTTTTTCTTCCCAAAACAAAACCGCGCCGCTTTCTCTCCACACGCGAATAAATCAGTAGCATAATGTAGACTAAGCCTGGCAAAAAGCTTCCACTTCATCAAAGACAACCCCCTGTAAACACCTGCTTCATGTGCATGATAAATCCGAATCGGAACATGATTATATTTTGCCAAACCAAGCATCCAAAAACTCTTTGTGCTAATATGGCAATGAACAATATCAAACTTTTCCTTTTTTAGGATATGATTAGTTCTTTTAAAATACTGTACTAAATTTTTTCTCTTTGTAGGCACTCCATGTATCTTCACTCCTAATTTCAAAAAACGTTCCTCAGCATCATACTGACGAGGTTCCTGAGTTAGAATGTGTACGTCAAATAAATCCAAATTCATATGAGACAAATAGTTATATAGAAACTGTTCCACACCCCCAAAAACAAGTGACGGCACAACTTCTAAAATTTTAATTCTTTTCATGCCGAACCTCATTTCTGGACATGATATAGTATATTGCCAAGATAATAATAAGTTGGAATCCGCTCGGCAGGTAGAACAAATGATTGAAGAAGAAAGATAGAAGAATAATCTGCACAAACACAGCATACAACATAATATTCCTCTCGCTCATCCTGCGTCTCAATGCGCTATATATAATGCCACCTAAAAGACCGTAGATAGCTGCTATTAATACTACTCCTAGCGTCCCCATACCCACGTAAAAGTCAATAAAATACCCGGAAACGTTAAACGCCTGTGATACCAAATAATTCGGTACAGGTACACGAATAGCCGTCTCGGGCGGGAAAATTGCCCTCGATAATACAGTTGGAAGAAAAGTTCTAGCGGCCGGATACAATCCACCAAAATGATTGATTCCTAAAACGACTGCGTTATTAATATTTGCAAGTGACATTGTCAAATACATATATACCCAATAAAACCCAGCCAGAGGTTGTGGCAATTGAACTTCGCTGTTAATGACAGCCACGTCAAGAAAGTTATCGTATCCAGTTCGAAAGTTACCAATCACCCCAAAAATTATCACTCCGATAACTGCAATTGAGGTCAGTTTCAAATAGAAACCCTTTTTCTTGTACGGTTTTCTCACTAGTAGATAAATTACAAACATTTGTATAATCGCACTAATAATAACTTGTCTAGTGATAAGACTCAAATAAAATCCTAAAAGAAGAACGATAATTCCAGCGTAGCCCATCTTTTTCTTCCTATCATTCGCCTTTAAGAACAATAATGTCGATAGGCTAATTATTACTAGACCAATTGCGTTCATCAACCCATGCACTGTTGATATACCGTAATCAAAATATGTCCGCGAATCGCCAACAAGCTTCCAAACAATTGGAAGTCCACCGCTATATATAGTCTCAACGATTTCTACTACACACCAAACAACAAAAAGCGGAATCAAAATCTTCTTATAATCCACCTCCTTAAATGACAACGTTTTAGCCTTATGCTTATCTTCCTTCTCGCGGTCTTTTTTTCTCATTCTTACTAAATAGAAGAATGAAAAAGCAACCGTAAACACCACAGATTTCAACAGTAATAGCCACATCGTGTCATCACTAAGCTCTTGCTGCAAACCAGAAATTCTTAATTGATAAAGTAGTACTATAACTAACCAAACAAAATTATATATCGTTACAGGATTCAAAATCTTCTTTGTAATTCGATAGCCAAAAAACAGCAAGGCACAAATTGAAATAATATAGATAGCAAGCATTACTGGACACTCCTCATGCTATAAGTTCGATTTAGTAGCCCATATACCACTTTGACTACTGGCATACCAAAATACGACAAAACTAAACCTACTTTCGTCTTCTTCCTTACCATTGAATCAGCTAGAACAATACGACGTAATCTTTTCACTTCTTCCATGAGTCTCTTCTCTAACTTTTCATTCTTACCCGGCAATTGCCTAAGTATAAAAAAACAAGCATTTACTTTTCTGCTATTGACAGCTCCTTCAAGCGGCAGTGAGTTTGCCTTAATATCAGCCTCGATTTCTTCCATTATGTCTAGAACGTCTAATGTAGACTTTGAAAAATCAGAATGGATCAGACTATTTTTACGAAGCATATACACATACAACACTTTATTTATAATTACCACTCTCTTAGCTTTTTTCAGCAAAAAATATAAAACATACAAGTCCTCATGCATATTCACCTTTGGAAAATTTACATGATTAAATAATGATTTCTTGATTATTTTTCCCCACAAAGAGCTAGTAATTGTGTCCTGATACAGCATCATCTTTACAGCTTCTAATCCATCTATAATTCGAATTTGGCTCTTTGTTATATCACGTTCAAGCCGCTTAGCAGTTTCATTTTCTCTAATAATAGCAACCTCGCACTGTGCTACCTCCGCCTCGGAACTAATCACTGCATCAACCAACGCGCGTACATATTTTCTTAACACAAAATCATCTGAATCTATAAACATAATATACTCGCCAGACGAGTTTCTAATTCCAACATTTCTAGTCTCAGACACGCCATTATTCAATTGATGGATTACTGTAATGCGCTCATCCTTCTTCTTATACTCATCGCATATTTCCCCACTTTTGTCCGTAGACCCATCATCCACCAAAATTATTTCAATATTCTTGTATGTCTGTTCAATAATAGAATCTAGGCATCTCCGTAGATATTTCTCGACATTATACACCGGCACTATCACGCTAACCAAAGGCTCACGCTTCTCTTCCCTCATCTCACCCCCTTCCGCATAAACATATACCTTCTTCCCCTCTGCCTTTCAACTTCTTTCTCGGAATATGTAGTTGTGTCCGTCTTATTTCCCTTCCTGCCAAAAACTTTTCCGCTCGTCATCCCCATATATCTTGCTGCCATGTTCGGTACATATGCACCTAGTACTTTTAGATTCTTATCTTTTACTGCATCACGCAAAATCGACTTCGCCATCCCCCCACCAGCAGACGTTATACCATGTTCTGCAATTTCTGGATTTTGCTTCATGAACTCACCAGTCAGCTTATATCTATCATACAACTCCCCCAGCTTGAACTTATGCGAATGATATACTACTGCATCGGCCACATATTTAATCTTTCCACCATGAGTAATCAATTTATACGCAAAATACATATCTTCCGATATCGGCAAATTTTTTCCGTCATATCCTTTTAGTCTTCTAAATACACTCGCATCTACCGCCCCTGCCGCATCAGAAAAGAAAAATGTTTTAAGTCCACGTTTCTTGATGTCATCCTTAGATACCGTAAAAGATTTTGCAGGATAATTATGCTTTCTTGTATATTTTTCGATATTATCATATTTAGTCTTCTGCCTTGCGTAAGTCGCCTGTGCTTCACCAGATATAATTGGCGCTATCAATTTTGCCAAAAAATCCTCGTCCTTTATCACTACGTCTTGTGTCAAAAATACTATCACCTTCCCCCTAGCTTCCATTGCCTCTTCTTCTCTAACTAGACTATGAGAAAAATCACTTCTCGGAATATGCTTATATCTAATCTCTGCCGCATCAAGTAAATCCTTTGTGTGGTCACTACTTTCCGTCAGTACATACCGCACCTCAGTCAGCCGTACTCCTTTCTGTTTACGTAAGCTCCTATCAAAATCTAGCACCATTTCTTCCGCATTAAAAAGTGGACAAACAACAGTTACACTAGCGTTACTCGTAGAACTGACCTTCATTGTTACTTATTATAACGCAAAATCAATTTTTTTGCAACAAAACATAAGCATTATAAACATCACAATAAGCATTTAACGCCAACAAAGCATAATCATTCAGAATAAGCATTGATCAGCAAAATTTACCTCACGAGCCAAGCTCCATCGCGAGTCCACAACTCTACTTTGCGCCGTCTTTACGAAATACTGCTTTAATAGTCCGAAAGAAAATTTTTATATCTAGTGCAAAGCTCTGATTATCAACGTAGTAATATTCCATCTTCAATCTATCCTCATAATCTACGTCACTCCTGCCTCGCGTCGTCCAATAACCTGTTATCCCAGGTCTTACCGCATAATACTTCTTAGGATCTCCTTTGTGAGCTTTCAGTTCACCTGGAATCAACGGCCTTGGCCCAATCAGTGACATTTGCCCTAAAAAAACATTCAAAAATTGCGGCATCTCATCAATCGAACCGCTTCTAATTATCTTCCCTACCTTCGTTATTCTTGGGTCATTATCAATCTTTTGGTATCTTTCCCATTGTTCTCTATATTTCTTCTTTTTTAACAGTGTTTGTAATTCCTCGTCTGCATTCCAAACCATCGATCTAAACTTATATATCCTAAATTCTTTCCCCTCTTTCCCTACTCTCGTCTGTCCATAAATAATTCGATGATAATCCCCTGTACACACATACGCAATTTTAATTATCATAGTCACTGGCACCAAAATAATCAACCCAAGAAGCCCAACGAAAATGTCAAATAGTCTCTTAAAAAATTTATACACCAGCATATTTCTCTATATTATACACCGAAACCCTAAAATAGTCAACTAAAAATAAGCGTTATTTCTCATATCACTTATATTTATTCTATGATATAATAGATATAGTTAACGGAGATTTTTATGGCGACAAAGAATAGTAAACCGACACGTAAAGCACGTGCCAAGAATATCGACGGCTTTAAAAAGCCCACCAAAAAACATGACCGTCCGTCAGACGTAGAGGCAGCTTTCTTAAAAGACGTTGTTGTTTCGGAAGAACAATCATCCAATTCTTCCCTAGATCCATCTTCTCTTGAAGATGCTATTGATGGCTTCGCCAATGCCGACTATGATGACGTTCCAAAAGATCCCAAAGATTACAGAGCAGAAGACGTTCCAGTTTCTGCCGTAGAAGATGTCCCCGTCTCCGTCGAAAAAACTACCGTCATCGTAACCGAGGGTGACTTTACTGATGACACCTCAGAAGACCGGAAGTCTACTCCTGCCGGCCAAAATAACACCCACATCTCCGAGCCAGAAACAGAGACGGAGACAGAATCAGAGCCAGAAGCAGAAGCGGCAGAAGCAGCAGAAATCACCATCAAAGAAGTCGCCACGGAAAAAGTAGAAGATGAAGATATTGAAGACCTAATTAATGACGTCGCCTCAAAAACTAAATCTGACGAAAAAGAATCAGTAACAAGTTCTAAAAAAGGCAGAAAAATGGATAAATTACCAAAAAAAGCTAAGCCTTACCGTATTATTAGTCGCATCCTAGCCATCATTACCACTATCGCACTTGGTACGTTCATCACTTATGCTTCCCTTTCTAATGCCATTCCATTTAAATACGTTGCCATCATTATAGGCGTCGGCATTCTCTTTTCCGGATTCTATCTGTTCAAGTCTTTTCGCAAAAAAACTCACCTCTCTGTTCTTACCATTCTTAATATCCTTGGCGTAGCCCTCTCCATCGCCAGCATCTTTGGCTTTGTCAAATTCAACGAGCTTCTCAGCTTCCTAGACAACAATCTTGGCGGTTCTGATATTGAGTATAGTGTTTATGACGTTATCGTCAGCAAAAAATCAAGCTACAACAGCCTAGACGACGTCAAGGGTATGGAATTCCACAGTATTTCAGATTTCATTGACACTCAAAAATTAGAAAAAGCAGTCAGCGAGCAGGTGAGTGGTACAGTAGTTTATGCCGATGGCATCACTTCTATGCTTCAAAGCTCTATTAAGGACCCTACTTATATTTCCCTCCTTAATGCTGGTACCTGGGATGCTACTACTGACGCAGATGCCGACAAAGAGCAAGTCTACAAAAACAGCCTCAAAATCATTGGCGAAATTAAAGTTCCAGTAGAACAAAACACTCGCACTAGTACAGCCAACATTACAAAAGACGCTTGGATTATGTATATCTCCGGAATTGACACACGTTCCGGCATGATGGTAGACAGAAGTTTGAGTGACGTTAACATTGTCATGACCGTCAATCCTACCAGCAAGCATATCTTAATGGTAGCTATCCCACGCGACTACTACGTTCAATTACATGGCACTTCTGGTCTTCCAGACAAGCTCACCCATGCCGGCTCTCTTGGTGGATTAGCGCTTTCCATGGCAACTATTGACGACCTTCTAGACATTAACATTGAGCAATACCTCAGAGTCAATTTCAATGCCGTTATTGGTCTTGTTAATGCCATAGGCGGCATCACAGTCAATTCTGATGTGGATTATTCCTTCCATTGTCATACTAATAATTCATGCGTCATCAATCCTGGCCTCAATAACCTAGACGGTGACTGCGCACTAGCTTTCGCTCGTGAGCGTTATGCATATAGTTCCGGCGATCGTCATCGTGGCGAAAATCAGGAGCAAGTTATTGAAAAAATCTTTGACAAAATCAGCAGTAGCACTACTTTAATTAGTAAATATTCCGAAATTTTGAAAGCTCTCTCTGGTTCATTTGAGACTAGCCTCACCACTAGCGACATTACCAGCCTCGTTAATATGCAACTAAATGATATGGCTAAATGGACAATAGAAACCTATAACCTAAACGGCACCACCGGTGGCGCTTACACATATAGTTATCCAAACCAAACTCTCTCAGTCATGTTCCCAGATGCGAATACTATTAATATCGCCAAAAACAAAATCAAAGCCGTCCTAAACGGCGCCAGTGCCAGTAGCGTTTCTAGCTCCACTAATAACTAATTTTCCGCTCTATATTAAAAATAATCGAGAACAATCATGAACATATTTCTAGCTTCAATCATTACTCTTTTAGTTTCCATGGTACCAATCATTGAACTTCGTGGAGCTATTCCTATCGGTGTCGGACTAGGTGTCCCAGAGCTTTTAGCACTTATTATTGCTGTCATCGGCAACCTTATTCCTGTACCATTTATTTATAAATTTTCCCGTAAATTCTTAGAGTGGGGCGCTGGTAAAACTGAAAAAGACAAAAAACCGGAAGAAGCCTCCAAAAATACCCCTAGCGCTGAGGAAAACGAGAAATCAAAGCCCACTAGAACAACCTGGAAACCACTCAAAAAATTCTGTGATTTTTGTCTTAAAAAAGGAGAAAAAGCAGGCAAAAAACTCCAAAAGAAAACTGGTGATAGTATTTATTTTGCACTCTTTCTCTTCGTTGGTATTCCTCTCCCAGGAACAGGCGTCTGGACAGGCACACTCGCCGCTTCCCTTCTAGATTTAGATTTCAAGAAGACTACCATTGCCATTATGTGTGGCGTTCTACTTGCCGGTGCCATCATGCTCGCCATCTCCTTTGGCGTTTTCAGCGTCATCCTGAAATAAAAAGCGATTACTGGAAATACAGTGTTGTGAATTTTCTAAAAGAGTACATTTCATGGTATAATACTATAAGATGCCGTTGTAGCTCAGTTGGTAGAGCAGCTCATTCGTAACGAGCAGGTCACAGGTTCGATCCCTGCCAACGGCTCCATTTTTATTGCAATCACTCAAATTCTGATATATAATTAAATTGGCTTTATGTTTCATTTTTACAATTAATCTATAAGGAGGAATATGAGCGAGAGACTAAATGCTAACCCAGAAAATATCTCAAACCAGAACAACACTAATACTGGCTGGGAAAGTTTATCGGAAGTACCATTTGCAGGCGATAAACAAGTAGCTGCAAATGCGAATCCAAATGAGTCCAAGATAGCAAATACAGCAGATAACCATAATAGAATTAGACGTTTGTCAAACACCGAGCTTATCGAGCTCACGGCGGAATGGAACAATGTAAAAATAAATCAGCCAGCTTTGCAACAAGCCACCCAGAAAAATGGCAATCCTAACGTTCATGGCAAAGGGCTGTTTTTTAAAAGTGGCAATTTACCAATGAGCGACGACAGCGTCTATCGTCACGTCGGAACGGCTGCAATTACAGATTTAATGGCTATGGGTTTTGTCAGAAATGCGCGCGAAGCAGCAGGCGCCCTAGACAAGCCGGGCAAAAATGGCTTTGGCACAGTTGATGCAAGCGTATACTGGTACAATGGTAATAGTCGAGTACACGAAAAAGCCGACCTTGTTATTGAAGCAAACAAATCAGCCGCAGAAAGTGGGTATGTTACAAAAGACAACGTCCGAGGCATCTGGGTAACCGATAAAGACACAGGGCAACCAGTCAACCTAATAGACGGTCAAGACCATACTGGCTTAGAGATAGCAGATCATAAACTATGATACTACTTATCATTTTATTTAAATAATGCTATAATTAAATTGCTTTATGTTCCAACCTGTTATCTAGTCTACAATGGACGAGTAGTTGATGAGTTGAGCTACAAAATGGAGCACTCGCTCCGGTCCAGCTCAACCGCTAGATTGCAGAAATGGAACATAAAGCACTCCAAGCGAGTGCTCCATTTGTTTTATGGGAAGCTCGCGTTAATATCAACACAATAAAAAGCAACATGACGCAGCTAAAATATCATCACTTAAATATCAACGAAGCCTTAGAACTACTAGACACCAGTCACGATGGGCTTTCGAGCCAAGAAGCAGAAGCTAGGCTAAAAGTTCACGGCACAAATACACTAAAAAACTTACATCCTCGTTCAAAGCTATGGAAATTCATAGATCAATTTAAAAACTTAATGGTTGGCATATTACTTGCAGCCGCCACAATATCATTAGTAATTTCAATACTTAATCATGAATCATTTCTCGATTCTATTGCCATTATCGCTATCGTTATATTAAACGCACTACTTGGCTACTTCCAAGAAGAAAAAGCAAACGAGGCCGTCAATGCCTTATCAAAAATGCAAGTAAGTTTAGTCAAGGTCAAAAGAGACGGTGAGACCATTGAAGTCCCAAGCGCAGATATAGTTCCTGGCGACATAATACTCCTAGAAGCCGGAGATAGTGTTCCAGCAGACGCTAGACTAATCTGGCAAACGTCGCTCCAAGTTGACGAGTCAGCCTTAACAGGCGAATCAGTCCCAGCAATAAAAGCACTCAGCGCTCTAAAAACAGACACGCCTTTATCTCAACGTAATAATATGGTTTACTCAGGTACGAGCGTGGTAAGTGGCCGCGCACAAGCGGTTGTATGCGTCACTGGAATGGCCACACAAATTGGCTTGATTGCAGATAGTCTCCAAACCGTTAAGAAAGAAGTTACACCCTTACAACAAAAAATCAACGACATTAGCAAGGTGTTATCTATCATTATTTTCATAATCATTCTTATCATGTTAATTATAGGTTTATTACGAGGCCAACCACTTATGGAAGCCTTAATGCTTGCCGTATCACTGGCCGTGGCCGCAATACCAGAAGGGCTCTCTGCAATAATCACAATCATAATGTCAATTGGTGTCCGAGACATGGCAAGAAAACGTGCCATCATAAGAGTCTTATCAAGTGTAGAAACCCTAGGTTCAACCGAGATAATTTGTTCAGACAAAACGGGCACTATCACCGAAAACAAGATGCGCATCCGCGAACTATACTATAATGGCAAAACCGTCTCAGTCGACGAGTTAGATAAAACCAACCCGCTCTTCTTTGCTATGATGTTAGCCAACGATGCAGAAAAAAATCACCAAAAATACATTGGAGACCCTACCGAAATTGCGTTATATGAGTGTCTAGAAGATTATTATGACCTTGATAAGTTTCGAGACCATAATCCACGCATCGGCGAAATACCATTTGATTCTGAACGCAAAATGATGACCACAGTAAATAAAATGACGGATTTTGAGCAATTCTTCATTTGGAGTAAAGGAAGTTTCGATTCTATTATTGCCAAGTGTCATAAAATTTTAGAAAATGGCGAAAGCCATGAATTAACGAACGATATAATCGAAAGACTTAGAGGTGTAGAGGCAGAAAAGTCTGGCAAAGCCTATCGTGTTCTCGCCTTTGCATACAAAGAATTAGTTGGTGAACTTAAAATTGATAAGGATACCGAGCAAAATCTAATTTTCCTAGGATTCGTTGCAATGGTTGATTCTCCTAGGCCAGATGTAAAACCCGCCATTAAAGCCTGCAATGCAGCTGGCATACGTCCAATTATGATTACAGGCGATAGCAAAACCACAGCCTCTGCGGTTGCAAAAGATGTCGGAATTATTGACTCCGACGATAACGTAATCACTGGGCAAGAATTAGATAACATGAACGATGACGAATTAATACAAAACGTCGAAAACTACTCCGTCTATGCCAGAGTAAGCCCTATGAATAAGCTTTCTATTGTTAACGCATGGAAAAAGAAAGGTAAAATTGTTGCCATGACTGGTGACGGTGTAAACGATGCACCCGCACTTAAAGCAGCAGATATTGGTGTCGGCATGGGCATTTCCGGCACGGATGTGGCCAAAGCAGAAGCCGACGTAATACTTATGAACGATAGCTTTTCAACAATCATAGCTGCCGTCGAAGAAGGTCGAAAAATTTTCGACAATATCAAGAAGGTACTAACATATCTACTAACTGGCAATATAGCAGAGGTTCTTATTGTCTTTATCGGAATGTTCATCGTAAGTGCAAACGGTGGTGAAATCTTCAATCCAATACAACTTCTCTATGTCAATTTAATCACCGACTCAATACCAGCCATCATGTTAGCTTATGAAAAAAGCTCAAATGACATTATGCATCAACCAGTGCGGAAAAATACTAAATCTTTCTTTACAAAACCATTAAGCGCTCGAATTATTATATCAGCCATCATTAAAACGATAGGAGTCATATGCTCTTATCTCATAACAAAGTCTACCACTTGCGCGTTTCTAACATTAGTCTTGTCTGAAATGGCTTTTGCCTACTCATGTCGCAATTTAGAAAAACCCATTTGGAAAAATAAAACTATTAATAAGAACCTCAATATAAGCATGTTAATCTTACTATTAATTCAAATTATATTTTTCTTTACTCCTATTGGTGGAATCATGAACCTAGCGGCTCTCAAAAATACCGATGCACTGATAAGCATCGGAATAGTAATCGCTATATTTATTATTGATGAACTAACAAAGTTATTTTTATCAAAGGTGTTTGGCGAATCCGTTATCCTTTGGATTCGAGGAGCCGCGTTTTGCAAAGCAAAACAAAAAATCTCGAAACGAGATTTTTCAAATTAACGAAGTTAATTTGGCGGATCCGACGAGACTCGAACTCGCGACCTCTGCCGTGACAGGGCAGCGCTCTAACCAACTGAGCTACGAATCCACTAAAACTATTATAC
The DNA here is from genome assembly GCA_017405245.1 of Candidatus Saccharimonadota bacterium. Taxonomy (GTDB): domain Bacteria; phylum Patescibacteriota; class Saccharimonadia; order Saccharimonadales; family Saccharimonadaceae; genus Nanosyncoccus. Next base: position 31,662 of record JAFRAU010000036.1, on the reverse strand, counting down.
ACTACATTGACGTTCTTTTCAAGATTTTCTTCAAAATCGTCGAAAGCTCATAAGCTTCCCTCGGAGAAAGTCTAAGGCATCTTCCAATCTTCTTAGGAATCTTTCGCGCTTCCTCTTTTAGTGCAATTCCCTTTTTAGTCAGCGCAATATCCAGTGTCCGCTCGTCATCCTCATTCCGACTTCTTTTAATTAACCTTTTTGTTTCCAACTTGTCCAGAAGTGGCGTAAGCGTACCAGAGTCCAGGTAGAGCCTATCCCCCAAATCTCTCATTGTCACTACTTCTTCTTCCCACAACACTAACATTACAATATATTGAGTATATGTCAGCCCTAGCGGCTCCAAGAGAGGTGTATATTTTCGCACAATCTCCTTAGAAGCCGCATACATCGGAAAACATAGTTGCCTATCTAGTTCTAAGCACTTATCATTATTCCACATTTTTCAGTGCCTTCAAAAGCTCGGCTTTCGGTTTGAACCCAACTAACGTATCAATTAGTTCTCCGTCCTTAAAAATCAGCAGTGTTGGAATCGACATAATTTCATATTTTTCCATTATTTCTTGCTCAGCGTCCGTATCGAGTTTATAGACCTGCCAATCATCATTTTCCTCCGCCACTTCATCAATAATTGGTGACATCATCTGGCATGGTCCACACCAATCCGCATAACAATCTACTAAGACTTTCCCTTTTTTTACTTTTTCGTCAAAAGTTTTTTCAGTTAAATTCTCTATACTCATTTCATCTCCTTTACCGCAGTATCAGCGGCTATTGAGCCGTCACTTACCGCCGTTGTTAATTGTTTTAATTCCTTTGCTCTTGCATCCCCTGCAACATATATGCCGCTAGCACTTGTATGTACGCCGTCTTCTGTCTGAATATAGCCCGCCTCGTCCAATTTCACTACATCAGAAAAAGCTTCATTCTGCGGTACATAACCAACCGCCATAAATATTCCACTCGCTGGAATATTCTTAATTTCTCCACTATCGTCCTTCACCACTACTTCTTCTAGCTTTGGCTCACCTTTTAGCTCAATTACATTAGCTTTTAAAACTAGTTCTACATTCTTTCTTTTTTTAAGCGCAGCTACATTAGCATAATCACCTCTAAATTCATCTCTTCTATGCACTATACAGACTTTATTTACTAGATTAGAAAGGTACAGCGCATCTTGGAGTGCGGTATTTCCTCCTCCTACCACCACAACATCTTTTCCTTTATAGAAATGTCCGTCGCAAGTAGCACAATACGATACTCCCTTTCCAGTCAACTCTTTCTCACGCTCTATACCTAACTTTCGATTCTCTGCACCTGTCGCAATTATTACTGCCTTTGCCTGGTAAGTACCCTCATCTGTCTTTACTGATTTAATTTTACCATCCGTAATCTTCACTACTTTTTCAAACTTTACTTCCCCGCCCAAGTCTTTCACTTGATTATACATATTAGTGGCAAGCTCCACACCAGAAATTTTCGGCATCCCAGGGTAATTCTCCACCATCTCAGCATTTATAATCTGTCCACCATAGGCCTTACCTTCTAGGACTAAAACTTTTTTTCCTGCCCTTAGTCCATATATTGCAGAAGTAAGTCCAGCCGGACCAGCTCCAATTATAATTATGTCAAACATTTTGTCTCCAAAATCAAATCATCATTAAAGTCTAATATACTAATTAGCCTTCTTAGCAATTTCCTTAGCAACCGCTTGTTCAAATTCCTTTGGCTCAGTTGTCGGAGCAAATCTCCCGACCACTTTACCATCACGTGAAACTAAGAATTTTGTAAAATTCCAGCGAACAAAGCCTTTTTCACCAGCAACTTTGCCTATCTTAGAAACCGCTGCCATTGCCATCTTATTTTTAAGTCCCTTAACCTCCTCATCCTGCTTCTGTTCTTTTAGCCAAGAGAAGAGTGGTTCCGCTTTGTCGCCATTGACCTCGACTTTTGCAAGTTGGTCAAAAGTAGTTTTATACTTCGCCGTACAAAATTCATGAATCTCATCGTTAGTACCAGGAGCCTGATGACCAAATTGGTCACACGGGAAATCCAATATTTCTAGACCATCTTTATGATATTTTTCATAAAGCTCTTCCAGCCCTTTATACTGTGGAGTAAATCCACATCCTGTCGCCGTATTGACAATTAAAAGTACTTTCCCCTGATATTCCTTCAAAGAAACGTCTTCACCCTTACGGTTTTTTACTGTAAAGTCATAAATATTCATAATAAATCTCCATTAAATTATAATTCGATTGTATACAATCGAATTGATTTTGTCAACTATTTTAGAAATTCTTTGGAAATTCTGTGTAGGAAATCCTTACGTAAATAGATTTTTCCATTCATAAACGTCAGTTCACACTGCAATATACTGACTAATTGCATATTAGCTGAATGGAAAAACTATTTACGTGGATTTCCTAACGTTACTTGCATGGATTGTTTGAAAGCTTAACCAACACTATTAACAAGACTATAAATCGGCATCAATACTGCTAGTACAACACCACCAATCAGAAGCGCCATAATTACCATCAAAATCGGCTCAATCATTGTAGATATAGCTGCAATCTGTTCATCAAGTTCATCTTCATAAACCTGCGCCGCTTTACCCAACATTTCATCAATTTTACCTGACTCTTCACCAATAGATGCCATTTGTGGAACGAGCGGCATCATATATTTCTTATCCCTAAGTGCTTCCGACAATGGTTTACCAGCCTGCACCTTTTCCATCGCCATGGTAATCTGTTCTAGATACATCACATTATTCGTCGCCTCACCAGACATTCTCATCGAGTCTAGTAGCGCCACACCAGTAGAAAGAAGCATCTGCATTGTTCTTGCAAATCTTGCATTATAAAGTCTCAGAAACAAATTCTTAAACATCGGCACATTAAGTTTAAAAATCGCCGCCCATCTCTTCCCTGTATCGGTTTTTCTAAACTGCATAAATAGCCATACAAACAGCGCGACAGAAATCAGCACCACATACCACTGGTGTATCACAAAGTCCGACAGCCCCACTAAAATCTGCGTAGCAACTGGAAGCTCCTGTCCCAAATCTGCATAGAGATTTTTCACCTGCGGTACGACCATTACCATCATAAACACTACTACGGCAATGATTACAAAAAGCACAATCGCAGGATAAGTCATCGCGCCACGAATCTTCGAAATCATTCCCTCGTCTTTTTCTTTCTGGTCCGCTAATCGTTTCAGAGCTAAATCCAACGTACCAGATGCTTCACCTGCTTGAATAAGTGATAAATACACTTGGTCGAATACGTCTGGATGCTTAGAACAAGCTTCCATCAGCGACTTACCCGCTTCTACTTGTGCTAGAATGTCTTCAATCACTTTTCGCATTGGCTTACTTTGAGTCTGTTCGACCAAAGTCCTAAGTGCATTAGAAAGCGGAAGCCCTGCACCAATCAAAGTCGCAAACTGCCTTGTAAAGACAATTTTATCCTTCCCAGAAACCTTCGAAGATAGTTTTGCAAAAATACTATTAGTATCTTCCTCCTCAACATAATCAGGCACATAACCTTGGTCTAATAAGAGCTTTCCAGCCGCACGCTCGTTCTCCGCCTGAATAGTACCCTTTACGGTCTTTCCGCTTTTACTATCTCTTGCCTTATAGTTAAATCGCCGCATTTATTCCACCTTAGCGTGACTTTATCCCTTGGCAAGCCTCTTAAATTCATTCGGATCCACAGCAAATTCCAAGGCCGAATCAAATGTAATCGTTCCCTGTTGTACCAACTTTGCCAGTGTCCTATCCATCGTCTGCATACCTTCATTAATACCAGTCTGAATCGCTGTATCTAGCTGATGCGTTTTTCCTTCACGAATAATTGACCTTACGGCAGTATTTGCTACTAAAATCTCACATGCTGCAATACGACCACCGCCAATCGCCGGCACCAACCTCTGAGAACAAACTGCCATCAAGATAGAAGAAAGCTGCGACCTAATCTGTGGTTGTTGTTCTGCTGGGAACACGTCAATCATACGATCAATCGACTGCGCCGCCGAGTTAGTGTGAAGTGTAGCAAAAACTAAGTGCCCTGTTTCCGCAATTGTAATTGCCGAGGACATCGTTTCAAGATCACGCATCTCGCCCAGTAGTACTACATCCGGATCTTGACGAAGAACCGACTTCAACGCTCTCGCGAATGAATAAGTATCATAGTGCACTTCCCTCTGCACAATCACAGATCTCTTAGACTTATGCGCAAATTCAATTGGGTCCTCAATCGTAATAATATGTACTGATTTTTCCTGATTAATTTTATCAATTAAAGCCGCAAGCGTAGTAGATTTACCAGAACCGGTTGGTCCAGTCACAAGCACTAAGCCTCTTGGATAATCTGCAAACGTAGAAATTACTTGTGGAAGTCCCAAGTCCGCTAGTGTTGGCATTTTATTTGGTATCAAACGAAATGCCGCCGCAAGATTACCTCTTTCTTGGAACGCATTAACACGAAACCTCGCGATATTTCCAAAAGCAAACGAATAGTCAAACTCCTTATCCTTTGTTAAAACTTCTCTCTGCTCCGAGTCAAGTGTCGAGAATACTAATTTCTGAATCGAATCCTCCGTCAACGTAGAAATCCCAGCTATTGGTACCAATGCTCCATCTACACGCAATATTGGCGGAAGTCCAACTTGTATATGAAGGTCAGATGCGTTACGTTTCACACACTCTTCAAGCAGAGTCTCAATTCTTACACTTTTTGCCGGTGTTGCCGCCCCATTCGTCGCAGCAAAACCCTCGCCCTTTTCCGCAGAAACAGCTGCCGGAGAGTTCTCAACTGTCAAAGGCGTAGTTGCAGTGGCATTAACCACACTAGAAGTCGCCGACCCGCCCCCTGAGACATCTCCACTAGGCGAGGCACTGACAGGTTGTGCCCCCATTGTAGGATTTGCTGTTGCATCAGTCGGAATCCCAGCTGGCTCCACGACTGGAACAGCAGTCGCCCCCTGTGGAGTAGCCGTTCCGGATGCAGCAGTCACTCCCGCCACCGCCCCTACCGGCTGTGCTCCCATCATCGGTTGCGCTCCCATAGGTGTAGTTTGTATATTCATCTGCCCACTATTATCCATATATACATTTTACCATAAGAATTATATTTTGTGTAGGAAATTATGCAAGGTCAGACGCAACTCTGTTTACTTCCGTCATGGTTGTAATTCCAGAAAGAGCTTTAAGCATCCCATCCTGCCGCATCGTCACTGTTCCCTTTGCTTTTGCCACCTTCATAATATCTGCCGATGTTGCATGCGCCACAATTAATTTCTGGATATCATCATCCACTGTAATAGTCTCATATAAACCTGCTCGCCCTTTATATCCACCTGGGGAGTCCTTATCATCAAATCCCTTCACTAATGTATAACCATTATTGTTAACAACAGGTAACCCTGGATATCCCAAACTCTCCGACACAGCTGCTACCTGAGACTGATCCTTTGGTAAAATATCGCCAAGCACCTCATTTAATTCCTTTGTCTCCAAATCAGAAGACGTATAAGAAGTTCTTTTCTCCGTTACTCTCCTCACTAACCTCTGCCCAATTACAGTGTTTAACGTCGAGGCAATAAGGAACGGCTCAATCCCCATTTCCGTAAGACGAGGCAAAATACCCGCCGCCGAGTTTGTGTGCAGTGTAGAAAATACTAAGTGTCCCGTAAGCGCCGCTTGTACCGCCAGATTAGCCGTCTCTGAATCACGAATCTCCCCCACCATTACCACATCTGGATCCTGACGCAAAATCGAACGTAGACCTGACGCAAAAGTCAATCCTGCATCTACATTTACCTGTATCTGATTCACTCCATCCATCTTATATTCCACTGGATCTTCCAATGTTACGATATTAATTTTCACGTCTTTAATCTTCTTAATCAAAGCATACAGTGTTGTAGATTTACCAGAACCAGTCGGACCCGATGTTAGAATCATCCCATTCGGTTTAGAAATACCATCTAGCACCATTCTAAGTGCACGTCCTGTCATACCCATCTGTTCTATATCCATCGTTGTACCAGTTTTGTCCAACAAACGAATCACCACTTGTTCACCCCACACTACCGGTGCAATCGCAATACGAAGGTCCACTTCCTTATCACCAATTTTCACCGCAAATTGACCATCCTGTGGTACACGATGTTCATCAATTTTAAGGTCGGATAAAATTTTTATACGCGACACCAAAGCAGGCTCAATCGACTTCGGCAGTTCCATTACCTGCCGAAGTACGCCATCTATTCTACACCTAATCACCAGTGAATCTTCTAGCGGCTCAATGTGAATATCAGAAGCTTTCGACTTCACCGCAAAATCCAAAATTGACGTGAGCGCCTTAGATATCGGCGAGTCCTGAGTAATAGTTTTAACATCTGACGCCTGCTGTTGTATTTCCTCATTAGTAGACTTTACCGCTTGCTTAACGCTAGAAAAATCACCCACATACTGTGCTAGTACCTGCTTTATCCCTTCTTCCGAAGACATCACCGCCTTAATCGGTCGTCCAGTCAGCTGCGACAGATAATCCGTGGCCTGGACATTTGTCACATCAATCATCGCCACAATCAACTGATTATTAACTTCCCCCACTGGCACTACCATACTTCTTGTTGCTACGTCTTGCGGCAAATTCAGAAGTACTTCCCTGTCCATCGTCACGTTTTTTAGATCGATATACTGCACCCCAATCGCTACTGCCGTTGCATGAGCCACCATCTCCGTATTGATAATACCCTTAGAAGTAAGGTATGCAATTAGGGGTTGTTTATTCTTTTGCGCCTCCTCTGCGGCACTTTTCACCAACGCCGAGTCCGCTAGACCCTCGTCCACCAGTAACTTAATTACCTTATCTTGTGTTTCCCGCGTTAGTAGTGCCACCTTTATTCTCCCCCAGATTCAGCCGCACCACTCCCAGCCTCTGTTACCGCGTCGGCTCTTCCGCACGCCACAAGTTCTGCTTCGTTAAGCTGACCATCTTGATCAATATCCTCACATTCACCCACATACACTTCCACTGTCGGGTTAATCGCTTCCACGTTAAATACTTCTGGATCAGGTTGTGCCAAAGATGCTTCCACCACTTTTACTGTTTTGAAAGTTACCGACTTATCATTTGGGTCGCCTAAAATCAAATTACACAAAATAGCCGCAACTACCGTCCCCACCGTACCCACTATAATAATAGTAAAAATGTCTGATTGTCTCATTTATTTGCTCCCCGTGTTAGATGATGAACTTGTTGAATTTGTCTTTTTTCTAGCAGAAGAAGATGCATACACTGTCTTATTTGTTTCCGCCACATCCGCATCTTCTGTATAGTAAGCCACACCTTGTGATTGCAATGTTAAGAAATTCTCTCCGCTCCAAGACACGGTTGCCGTTTGTAAATCAAACGTTCTAATCGATCTTTCAATATTATTTAGCACATTCATCGTTTTATCACTATTCGCTTCCACTGATAATGACACTGGGATAGTAGACAACCCTTCCGTCCCGCTCACTACATTCCCTGATGGCGACAAAGCCTCAGGCTCCCAGTTAGACATATTGAATATCTGGTTAAGCGATGACATCAACGCTTCTTCATTAGGCTGTGCCGGCAAAGCATCTGGAATCACCCTTAACGCCGAGCACATTTTAAGCATCGATAAGTATCTTGCCTTTTCTTCATCATTCTCAGTATCATCAAATTTCTCCTGAAAATCAATCTTTTTACCATCACTGTCATAACAATCCTCCTGGCTTTCTCTCGCCACACTTTCGAGGTCTGAATTGTTTGCCATATTTACCATCACATTATATCGCAAAGACCCTGGCATACTAGTACTGTCTAATGTATCTGGGTTACATTTTCTAATTTCTTCATCAGAAAACTTTCCATCCCTATCGGTATCTTTACAAAGACCAATATTAAGTATTGTTTTCTCGTAATCTGCTATTGCCGCATCCTTTGCATCTAGTACCTTCGAATTAAATCCAATATATTTCCCAAAGAAAACCGCTAGCACTCCACACACACCTAGCACCACTGCTGCAATTAGCACAATTAGTAATGTCTCTTGTTGCGTCTTAGAAATCTTTAATCTTTTTGAACTGGCTGGCCCATCTGGATTGTTATCAATACTTGCCATTATTCACTCCCTTCCGTTGATAAATCCGTCGTCGCCGTCGTACATACTACATCAGAATCTGAACAATCTGCTGCTCTTTCCGCAAACATACCTTGTATCTGTACGTAAGAGTCTGTCACATTTTGCCCTGTTGGAGAAATCGCCATTACATGCTTATTTACAAATCTAAATACTGCTTCATCAAGTGTAATTGTCGCATTAAACCTTAATACCAAGCTACCGGAAGAATCTCGTCCATTAGAAGAATCCCGAATTACTACATCTTCTGTCGAAAGTGCACAATCATTAGTCGAAGTCCATCTCATACCAGAACCAATATCTGCACCAGTATACACAATGCACTCACTGTTAAAGTGTGGTACACCCGTAATCGTCCCGGACTCATCCATATAGCCATCTTTATACCACTCAGAAAATCTTGGACTTCGGTAAACTTTAACAACTTCGACATCGCTCATACTCACACCACTATCAAGCTGTTGTGCGGCCAAATTTTTACCATAATCATCCAACTTTTCCATCTTCTGATTGTAAGTATCGGTTACCGCTTGCGCCAATTCCTCCGCTGTCTGGGAATTAGTTTCCGCTTGCTCAGCCTGATTAGCGTTCCCTGTCACTGCAAAATCAGAAAGCATTTGATTTGCTGGATTACTTGCACTATTATCTTCTACTACTTCGCCCTCCGGTTCTTCCTCGTCCATACCGTCCTCAGTCGGATCACAACCCTTCTTACCTTTGAGCCAATATGCATAAATATATTTATCTGTTGTTACGCCAACTTTTTCTTCCTCCATCAAGATATTGCCATTACTATCCGTTTCCACCATGCATCGTGTCGGAATTTCATTATCCTGTGCGTCAACATACCTACCATAGTCATATTTCATTAATCCCACCCCTTTTTTGAATGATTCTAGTACGCGATAATCAATATATGGGGAGACCTTCGCATCTGCCTGCGCATCAAATCTTATTTGATTTGTAGAAAGATCAACCGAAAGCTCTGACAGCGAAATCGTATCTGGCCCCGCTGGAAGAATCGTTCCTAGAATAGAAAATACTCTCGAAAGAACCTTCTTATTAGTATTAATCTCTTCAAGATTACCTAACTGATTCTGGATAGTCAAAAACTCTCCTAAGCTATCATAAGATTTAAGTTTATCAGACATAGTTTTAAGTCTTGTATCTTGGCTACTCATCGCAATGTTCTGCCCCTCCCAAATGCTAGCCATAATCATTACCGTTCCACCAGCCATTGCCACCAAAATTATAGAGATGAATAACATGATATTGCGCAGCTTCATTGCCTTAATCATGCGTCGCTTAACTTCCGGCACCAGGTTAATCTCATACGAAGCATTTTGCTCCGTCATCATCGTTGGTTTTTCTTTTACCTTAATACCAAACTTTTTAAGTGTTGCCTTCCACTCTTTTTCAAACCACTTTTGCACCTTCTGGAACATTAGTTATTATTCCTTTCCGCAAGACCAATCGCCACTGCAAATTCACTCGCCACGCCCACTAGTGCCTGCTGCTGATCTGGCGTTACCTGTACTAATTGCCATGGATTACCCTGAATTGTCTGAATATTAGTCTTTACCTCAATATATTCCGCTATAAACGGTATTACGCCCGCAAAACCAGAAAGTACAATTCCAAGTACTGGCGCTCCTACATATTTATTCTGGAAAAACCTTACCGACTTAGTTAACTCCTGCGCAAAACTTTCAAGATTTCCATCTAGCGCCTTAAACACCTGCCCTTCTAGTTTATCCTGCGCCAAACCAAATTTCAAGATGAACCTTCTCGCCTGATCTTCACGCACATTTAATGTCGTAGAGACGGTCTTTACCAAAGCAGCTAGTCCACCAGGAATCGAACGCACGAGCCTTGGCGCACCACGATAAACTACTACTAGATCCGTCGAAGTTTCACCTAAGTCTACAATAATCCTCGCATCCTGAGAACCCACCGGAGCTAGCGACCTTGTCATCGCAATTGGTTCCGGTTCTTGGGCAATTACATTAAGGCCTAGCTTTTCAATCATCTCCATTCTTTCCTCAGCATAATCCATTGCCGTAGAAGATAATAAAATCTCCGCCTTAGTCGGGTCATTTGGACTAGGACCAAGTGCCGTATAGTCCACTTCCGCTTCATCCACCGCCATTGGAATATACTGGTCTAACTCATAACGAATTGTCTTTTTCAACTCCTTCTCAGTCTGATTCGGCACCTCAATCACAGCAGTATAAGTCTTTCCGGCAGGAAGTCCAATTGCTATATTTTTCGTTTTAATTCCTGCTTGTTTCATTGCACCCAAAATCAACTCTCCCATACGTCTCTGGCCGGCCTCACTTGTGTCCTGAGCAATCTTTGGATCTATTGGTACATAAGCATATCTAATTAGCTGAAATCCATGTTGCGCATCCCCATCGAGCTGCACTAATCTCATAGCGCTCGTCCCAATATCTAATGCGAAGAATTCGCCCACACCATGCAATAAGCTCATGCTACTATTATAAGCACGAGCTTTTCAAGTGTCAAGAGGGTTACTAGGGGAAATCTCACGTTTTTCTATGATTTGGCCAGTTTCAAATAATAAAATCTTTCCTTATTTCCGTTTCTGCCTTTAAGCTCGTTATCGTGCTTTTTTACTATTAAAAATCCAGCCATTTTTAACCACTGTTCAAAGTCCAGAATTATCTGACGTCGAATTTTTTCATTCTTCACTATTCCCCTATGAAGCTGCTCACCTCGCGCCTCAAATTGCGGTTTTAGCATCACCAGCAAATCTGTATTCTTATTTGCTATTCTTTTTTTGACATATTCTAACACTTTTTTTAGACTCACGAACGATACATCCGCCACAATCACATCAGGCTGCTCTATCAGCACCTCGCTAGTACCACCCAGGGTTTCACAAGAAGTCACATTAAAAATATCCGTTTTCTCATGCAGTTCCACCTTTTTACTGAATCTCAGTGGCTCCTTCATCTGTCGCGTTCCTTTCTCGACAGCAATCACTTTCCTTGCACCAGCATTTATCACATATTCAGTAAATCCACCAGTAGAAGAACCAATATCAAGTACAATTTTCCCTCTAAAATCATAAGAAAAAGCCGACACCGCACCTGCCAGCTTATTCTCCGCCCTGGATATCACCACGCTAATTTTTTCCTTGACGCTCACGATATGCACGTGTTTCCGTATCCACGCTCACTACGTCACCCTCCTTGATGAAAGCCGGAACCTTAATCACTACCCCAGTTTCCAACGTTGCGTCTTTTGTAATAGAAGTGGACGTATCTCCTTTTACAGCATTTTCAGTATATGTAACTTTAAGCCACAAATTCTTCGGCAACACTAAATTAATTGGCGTTCCATTATAGAACTGAATTTCCATTTCATCGCCATCACGCATAAAGTCAGCTGCATCTCCCACCATCTCAGCAGAAAGCTCGTACTGTTCAAAACTTTCTGGATCCATGAAATAAAATTTTTCATCATCACGATAGAGATATTGAACTTTACGCGTCGTCACCTCTGCTGGCTCAATTTTCTCTTGACCCTTAAATGTTTTTGGCAAAAGTGCTCCGGTAATTAAATTTTTTACCTTTACATTCACGATGGAACCACCCCTGCCCATTACCTTCTGCGAATATTCAATTACCTTATATGGCTGCCCATCAAGCGTAATCAGCACATTCTTTTTCAAATCTGTCGGTCCATACATATACTTCTCTCCTTCTTAGTTAAGCCACAAATGGTAGTAGTGCCAAATGTCTTGCACGCTTTACAGCAGTCGCAAGTTGTCTTTGTTGCTTCGTGGTTAGACCAGTCTTAGAAACTGGCTCTAATCTACCATAAGCATCAACATATCTCTGTAATGTCTTCACATCACGATAATCAAAGTAAAGATTTGGATCATTTTTAACTTTGCGCATACATTCCTTTCTTTCTAATTAAAACGGTATATCATCCAGGGCTACTTCTGAGCCATCATCTGGAATATCATCTGGAACAACGTCCGCTCCGTCGCTACTATTAGCTCCGGCACTTGCACGATTATTACCGCCATCAGCTCCCGCACCGTTACCACCTAGGAAGTTAAAATCTTCCACTACGATTTCTACGCGAGAACGCTTTTGTCCAGAATTCTTATCTTCCCAACTCCTCTGATCGAGTCGTCCAGAAACTAAGATTCCTGTTCCTTTCTTAGCATATTGTTCCAAAATTTCTGCGACCTTGCCCCAAGCAGAACAATCTATAAAAGATACGCTCTCCTGATTAGCACCATTCGCATCACGATAGGTTCGATTCACCGCAACGGAAAAAGAACAAACTTTTGCTCCGCTAGGCGTTGATCTCAGCTCTGGATCGCGAGTAATGTTACCACAGATAATTGCCTTAGAAAAACCACGTGCCATTTATACCTCCTTGTCTTGGTCTTCTTGTGCTTCCTCTTCTTCCCCCTCAGCGCTCTTACGCGCCTTGCGTTTAGCCTCTAACTTAATACGGTTTTCATCTACCGTCACAAGCAAGTGACGAATAAACTCATCCGCAATGTCTAAGCCATCAGCTAGCTTCTTTGCCTGTTTTTTATCGTCAGGCAAGTCTAACTCATAGTAATAGTAAATCGCAAAATCTTGCTTTGCAATCCTATAAGCCAGACGCTTTTTGCCTTCATTGGCTTCTTTGGTGATTTTACCACCAACTTCCTCGATCATCTTTTTAGCCTTATCGAGAGCAGGCTGCAAATTCATCTCTAAATCCGGATGAATTAGCACAGTAAGTTCATACTGTCTCATTAATAAATACTCCTTTGGTTAAAGCAAATGCAGCTCGAAACTCACTTGCTGAGTGTTTAATTGGTTAATATCTCTACTATTATAACCCAAGGTCCAAGATTTGACAAGTCTTGCTCCTGATTATATTAGAAATCCACACTTCATTTCTTCCTAGCCTGTGTTTTCGAGCCACATTATGCGCAAAGTTATAGGTACCACAAAGATGACTACCTAGAATATCATCTTTATCCATGAGCTTTGAGAATTATCCATGCGCACCTGCTCCTAATTCATCCCTGGACCAACATTTATCACAGCCTATGTCTGCCACCCTGCGACGCATTTTTAATTCTTTTCTTGCCCACACCCTAAGCATACTAAAAAGAATTTTTAGACACAAACTTATGCATTATAAACAGAGATTTTTTCCTATTATCCTCCTTATGCTTGTCACCATTTTTGCCAAAAACTACCCATCATGCACACCAAGACACTACTTGTCAAGCTCTACCATTACAATTTTTACAGAGGTCAATCAGATTTTCCATTTCAGCTCGTGTTTGAAAATCCACTGTTTTTTCATATATAATAATAGATTTGCACCACTTTTTTTCGAAAATACGATGAACCAGACCACTATTTTCCGTAAAAATGATGGGCCAATAAGACCCATCATTTTATGATTTATGCGTTTCTAACGCACGCTTTAACCTCTCCCCCATAGTCAATCAAACGCTTTAATACATTCCACCCATATCAGGTGTTGCAGCCGGCTCCTTTTCTGGAACGTCTACAATCAACGCACCCATTGTAATAGTCGTCGCCGCAATACTGATTGCATTCTGTACCGCTTCACGAGTTACTCTGGCCGGATCGATAATTCCAGACTTTTTGAGATCAATTAGCCCTTTTTCCGGAGCAGAAACATCAATTCCCTGTCCAGCTTTCGCCTTCTCTACTTCCGCAAGAAGTGCCTGAGAATTAAGTCCTGCATTTTCCATAATCGTAGTAAATGGAGCTCTAAGTGCATTTTTCACGATAGTCGCTCCTGCATCACTCGCCTTAATCTTGGATGCAGCATTAAGAAGAGTTACACCGCCACCTGGCACAATTCCCTCAGAAAGCGCTGCCTTCGTGGCTGCTACTGCGTCATCCACACGGAATTTCTTCTCGTCAATTTCCGTCTCTGTTGCGCCACCCACTTTTATTACAGCAACCTTCCCGGAAAGTGCTGCTGCCCGCTTCTCTAACTCACCTTTCTCGTAATCAGAACCCGCCATCTCAGCCTGAGAATTAATTAGCTCAATCCTTGCCTTTACCTCAGCAGCTGCTCCGGCTCCCTTGATGATTGTAGTTTCATCTTTTGTTGCAATAACCTTACCAGCCGACCCTAATACTTCCAACCCCGCTTCTTCTAATTTCAAGCCTTTATCCTGCGACACTAAGGTTGCATCTGTCAAGATTGCAATATCTTCCATAATTTCCTTACGTCTATCACCAAATGCTGGGGCTTTAAGTACCAGCGCATTAAATGTACCTTTCAGCTTATTCAAAACCAAAAGCGACAATGCTTCACCTTCAACTTCTTCGGCAATAATCACTAAGTCTTTCTTTCCAGCTTGGGCACACTGTTCTAGGAGTGGCAAAATATCAGAAGCTGCACTAATTTTCTTATCTGTTACCAAAATCGCTGGTTTTTCAAATACTGCTTCTTGTCTATTTACATCCGTCACAAAGAATGGTGAGCTATACCCCTTATCATAGCTAAATCCTTCTACGATTTCCTGCTCCATTTCTAGACCTTGGCCAGCTTCCACCGTCACTACACCATCTTTACCAATCTTAGAAATCACTTCCGCAATCATTTTACCAATTTCCTCATCCCCCGCAGAAATCGTTGCTACTTCCGCTACTTTTGCACTATCTCCCTCTATCTTTTCAGCCGCACTGTCAATTTCTTTCACAATCTCTGCACCAGCTTTTTCAATTCCGCGTCTTAGTTCCATCGGATTAATGCCAGCAGCAATCAGCTTATTCGCCTCTGCCAAGATATTATATGTTAGTACTGTTACGGTAGTTGTTCCATCACCTGCTACTTTATTTAGCTTCTGCGCTGCCGTTTTAATCAGCTTTGCACCAATTTGTTCACCTAAGTTATCATCTGTTGCACCTAAATCTACTGCTTCTGCCACCGTCACACCATCGTGCGTAATCGTTGGTGCACCATAAGATTTCTCAATCACTACATTTTTACCTTTCGGTCCATAGGTAACTTTTACCGCGTCATAAAGCTGTTTAGCTCCACTTAAAATTTTCTCCCTCGCATCCTCTTCGTAATAAATTTTCTTCATATTTTCCTTTCAAATTAATAATTTCAAGATTAGTTTTTTCTCTAATACCGCGTTTAGCAAAACTTCATCTCTTTTGCACCGCGCAAAGTAGCCATTAAATTGTTGCTAGAACGTCTTCTTCCGCAACAATAATATAATCTTTATCATCTACTTTAATATTGGTCGTAGAAAATTCCTTGAAAATAATCTTGTCACCTTTTTTAATATCTTTTACCTCAGACCCTACGGCCTCTACAACCGCGTAAGCCGGAGTTTCTTTTGCCTCACCTAAGAGAATCCCGGAGCTAGTTTTTTCTAGTGGCTGCTCTTTGATAGCCACAATCTTGTCTTTTCTTGGTTTTATTGCCATATTTTACTCCTTTTCTTACTGGTCAAATTCGTTTATTCCTGGCTATATTTTCTAGGGCTTCACTAATTCAACCTGTTAATTCCATTCTAACGCAGAAAATTAGCACTGTCAAGTAGAGAGTGCTAATTTTCTAATTTAGTCTCTCCCACCCCTGTTACTAATACTTACTTTACCTATTCTGTTCCATTCAAAAACCTATCAAACCATTTCAGCATCCTGCCGGATTCAGTGATTTTACCATTCCAATCATTTTCAAATAGTGTTCCAAGCTATCGTATCTCCCCCCATTATATTTCCCCTGCGCAATTTCTGTTGCCGCCGGATTTCCCACGTATCGATAATGCCACGTTTCATAATACCCTGTCGTACCATTTGCATCAACATTTAAAGGCTCACTCATTGACGAGCCAGCCCACTCTATTGGGTATCTATCTATAAATCCATACTTATAAGAATTTGCTTTCAGCCATTGCCAATCCGGATGAGAGTTATAATAATCCGTGTCCAGAGTACTTCCATAATCTGTATCTATTAAATCACAAGTGTATCCCGTATGGTGGTCCGATGTCCCTGTCGCTGCGCAAAGCCTCCCACAACTCGTACCATAACTTCTAAAACAAGACATTGTCGACAAACTATGCCCCTGATTTTCGGCACTATATGCTCTCATCATTTCATAAAGTTGCGCTGCCGCTTCCGAGTCAAGTAGCGGCGTTCCATTCCAAGAATTTGCCTCCCTTACCCCATAAGTCGTAGCTAAATCCACTAGTTGATTTCTTCTATTTGCAATAAATGTATTATCCACTGTAAAATTCGCATTAATGAGCATCAGTTTCCCTAGCGCCGTACTACAATTTCCTCCTGTCGGTACAGCTGCCGTTGGCACCACAGTCTCTTTTGCGTCTTGCTTCACCTCTTCACTGACTTCCTCGTTATGTTTTTCGGCTTCGCTATTTGCCTCCTCTGTCTCATTGTCATTCTCATCTACCTGCTCTGCACTGGTATCTTTTGCACTCTCTACATTTTCCCCACTCTTCCCATTTACCATTTTTAGAATAAGTACCACCGCCGTAGCTACCACGAAAACGGTCAATGTCATCGATAAAATTATCACGTTCTTTTTTGTAGCTTTTGGCTTCATGCGCATACCTTATATTATAGCACCCAGATAGTGATATAATAGATACATTATGAGTGTGAAAGACAAAATTCCAGGTTTTAATCAACTAGTTCTCCCTTATCATTTTGGCCAAGCCGCCATCGCCGGAGCAAGAAACGGCTGGCCCGGCAAAAAACTTCGCGTCATTGGAGTCACTGGTACAAATGGTAAAACTACTACCTGCTTTATGATTTGGAAAATGTTAAGTCACGCCGGTTTTAAAACCGGTCTCATGACCACCGTCGCCTGGGGAGTACCAGGATTAACTAAAAATTCTGACGGCCTCATCAAACAGGTCGAACATATGACCACCGCCGACAGTTTCACTTTGAACCATCGCATGAAAATCATTAAAGACCTAGGTGCCGAGTTTCTTGTCCTAGAAGTCACTTCCCATGCACTCACTCAGTTCCGCACCCTTGGTATCCCTATCGAAATCGCCGTCATGACTAATGTCACGCATGAGCATCTTGACTATCATAAAACCTTTAAAAACTACGTCAAAGCTAAGACTAAGCTCTTTTCTCATGCAAAATACGGCATAATTAATGCTGATGATCCCTCCGCCGACAAATTCATCTCCACTATTAAAACTCACTCCACCACAAAAAATTATATCACCTATGGTATAAAATCGTCCGCAGATTTAAAAGCCACCTCTATTAAACTTTCCGCTTCTGGTGTTAAATATGCCTGTAACGATATAAAAATCCAAACCAATCTCCCTGGGGAATTCAATGTCTATAATTCCCTCGCCACCGTTGCGGTCGGCTTAAAACTTGGTCTTTCCAACCAGCAAATCGCATCCGGCATTGCCGCACTAGAAGAAGTCGAGGGTCGCATGAATCGCATTTCCCTAGGACAAGATTTTGAAGTTATTGTTGATTTTGCTCATACCCCAGACGCTTTCGAAAAGGTATTCACCTCTATCAAAGCGCCTAGCAAAACCGGCCGCATCATTTCTCTCTTTGGCGGTGCTGGCAGGAGAGATGAAAGCACTCGCGCCGAGCGTGGAAAAATCGCCGGAAAGTACAGTGACATTTGCGTTATTACAGAGGATGATTCTCGTGACGAAGATCCCTTAGCTATCATGGAACAGTTTAAGGACGGTTGCATTAAGGCTGGCATGAATCCAGATAATATTATCCTTATTCCAGACCGTACTGCCGCGATAGAGCAAGCTATTTCTATCGCTAAAAAAGGTGACATTGTCCTAATTCTTGGCAAGGGCCACGAAAAAACCATCCTCCGCGCCGACGGCCCTCACCCATTTGAAGATTTAAAAGTTACCAAAAAAGCCATCCAGAATCTACTCAAAAAGTGATTACCCCATCACCTCATCTAGCGTCTTTGCCTCACTCACCTTGTATTTCCCTATCTCAGTTCGTCTAAGCTCAGTCAAATATCCTCCCACTCCCAATGCCTTGCCAATATCCTCTCCTAGCGCCCGAATATAGGTCCCAGAAGACACCTTGCAGTCAATTTTAAGATACGGCCACTGATAATCCATCACAGAAATTTCATAAATCTTCACTTTCCTAATTGGCATTTCAGCAGCAATTCCCTTCCTAGCTAAGTCATACGCTCTCCGCCCATTAATTTTCACCGCCGAATATATCGGCACTTTCTGTTCTATCTCCCCCTGGAATTTCTTCACAACTGACTCTACTTGGGAAGTATTAGGAATGGCTTTATCAACAAAGTTATACTCACATATCTCCCCTTCAACATCTCCCGTTGTAGAGGTTTTTCCTAGACATATTGTCGCTTCATATCTTTTATCCAGTTTCAAAAACTCCCCCGCTTTTTTCGTCCCCTTGGAAAGAAGGCATATTAAAAGACCCGTCGCAAACGGATCTAATGTTCCAGCATGCCCCACCTTGGCTCTTTTCGGAGCAGTCTGACCAAGCTTCACCGCCCTCTCGCGGACTTGCTCAGTTAATACACGCCTCACCCTTGCCACTACCGCAAAAGAAGACATCAAAGCAGGTTTATCAACAAGTAAAATCTCAGTACTAAGTAAATTCACCTGTTTATTATATCAAATCTATTTTTATTTTTGTAGCACTTACGTCAAGCTCATAAGCGGCAATTAGCCTTCTGTTTTTACGAGCAAAAGCAACATTGTTGCAGAAATCGCACCAGCTACGATAATGGGAAGCATTACCATCGCTTACATCCCCGGTATCTTAAATGCCCCTGGATCCTGAACCGGCTGGACCTTAGTCGGATCTTGGATCGGCTGAACAACTACCGGATTCACTGGTTCTGGCGGCGGTGCCACCCCCTGCGGTGCTTCCGGTATTCCATTTACTGCTGATGTGTCCTGCGCATCTGTTGGCGGGACTATATTCTGCCCAGTCGCTGACGGCGCTTGCTCTACTGCTGGATTCCCTTCCATAATTGGCTGTACTGGTGGTAAACTAGGCACTCCTACCATCTCTGGGCTAGCCCCCATATTCATTGGCGGCATCGGCGGTACAGGCGGCGGTGGCAATTCTGGCACAGCATTATTTGTTGGTGACATCACTGGCTCTGCTTGCATACCTATCGGCATATTACTACCCGTTGGCTGCGCTTGATTTACCATCTGATTCACCATATCAGCCACATTTTGTTCCGCTGCTGGAATAACGCTCGGTTGTACTTCTGCTGTCGGTATCGCTGCCGGAGCTACACCTGGCTGAGTCTCAGACGACATCATTGTCGCTGGAACCACTCCCGGTTGAAATTCCGGTACAGTCGCCACATTAGGCGCCGCATTTATTGCTGGATTTGGCATCGCCTCCATTGCTGTCGACTCCGCTAAGGCCTCTTCCATCATCGCCCCATAATCTTTTGGCTGTTCAATCTCCTCTACCGGTTGCATCACCTTATCATTCATCTGTACTGCTTCTGTCGGCGCATTATAAACTTGTGCCACTGGTACTTCCTCTGTTGGAACAGCCGCCATTACTGACTCTCCATCAGAAGTAGGTTTCACCTCAGGAGCATCAGACTTATCTATGCTTAGTTCATTAGAAGCATCATCTGTCGCTTTCATTCCCAAAACTGGCTCTTTCGTCTCATTTGAATTTTCCGACCCATCCTTCTCAGCCTCAGCTTTTGCCGCCTCAACTAAATCCGCCATTAGCGACCCACTCGTAGTAGCCGTATTTTTTCCAGTAATCATTTTTTCCAGTTCTTGCTCTGGACTTAGTACATTTTTCTCTTCCGCTGGCATATGTGATAAATTTTCCGTAGAAATCGGCGCTGCCTCTTCCACTTTTGTATCATCACTTTGCGAGACATTATCACTTGAAGACGCCAAGTTCTCTCCTAATGCTTCCGCAGTTGCCGCCTTAGCAAGCTCTAATGGATTTGTATATTGAGTATTGCCATCAACATTGTTAGTAGCCTCATCAGTAATATCATTAGCAACACTATCCGTAGCAGAAGCAGTCTTATTAGCAGTATCACCAGTCTCATCTTCATCTTCGTGGCTCACATCAATACTACCCGGCTTTACCTTTTCTCCTGCCAAAGTCTCTTGCTCCGCAGACGTTTCTTCCGGTTCTGGCTCCTTTACCTCTTCCATATGCGCCACAATTAGCTGTTGGTCTGCCCCATATTTCATTAGTTCCGCAGAGGCCGCCATCGTCTCAGGCGTCGTCTTCTGATTAGAAAATCTCTCTGTCGCCGCCACAATTCCTGTAAGTAACGCCGTTGCTACATCTTTTTCGATTGTGGCTCCCGCTGTCACCAGATATTTCATTATCATCTCTGATACCGACGACATCCTCGTGTCGTTCCACTCTAATCCACCCAACCTTCCAGGTACGCCATTAGAAATATTAATCGAAACGGCATCGTGCATAATTCGTCCATGCTCTGCTAACGCTGCATCTAAATCCTCCGTTGCCACTACATTCAGCGAAATCACCATATCCACATTTACTTCACCATGTGAAAACTCCAAGTCGCTTTCATTAATCGTTGTTCGATACGGCGTAATATAAACTTTTACAAAATCACCTTCAATTTTATATCGTAAATGGTCTGCTTTTTCTTTATCGAGCGCAATAATAAAATCCTGTAAAGAATTAGTATTAGTCTCAAAAGTTTTCTCTGGCTCCAAAAATGCTACTGCATTTGGTGTCTTTCCAGAATATATTGCCGTTGCGTGTTTCCCCATTCTATCTAGCGATAATGTCAACCCTATCGCCGCCGCAATCTCGTCTACTGACGGGTCCCGCGACAATGCCACCAAAATACTATCCGCACCTTCAATTTTTTCAATTACGCGTGACAATGTCTCATCCACTGGCGGCTTCACTGGCCGTTCTGTATCTTTACCCACCGTCTTTTTAGTTGTATCTGTCTCGCTTGGCATTTTTATTTGAAAGTTAATTATTACACTTTCAGAATAGCATAATAACTATCAGAAATCAACCCTTTTGTTCCAGATAATTATCAGATTTTTATCCCTCACACTGTATTTTTCCTGCCTCATCTTCGCTTCCCTCTTATAAAACTCTTTACAATCTCTTAAAACTGGTGTATAATAAATCCTAATCAATAATATATTATTAAATAACTATATAGGAAACTACTAATGCCGATTATTAAATCTGCTAAAAAAGCCGCTCGACAGGCAGAAAAGCGCACCGAGCACAACAAGCAAATCAAGAAAACCATCAAGACCGCTTTGAAAGAATTCAAGGCTCATCCTACCGCAGAAAATCTTGCTAAGGTTCAGTCCGAGTACGACAAAGCCGTCAAAAAAGATTTAATCAAGAAAAATACCGCTTCTCGCCGTAAAGCTGCGCTTGCTAAAATCGCAAAAGCCGCCAATATTAAGCCAGCTTCCGCTAAAAAATCAGCAAACACTACTACGGCAAAAAGCACCAAGAAAGAGCCAGCTGCTAAGAAAACATCTTCAAAGACTACTGCAAAAACCGCAAAAGCTACCAAATCCGCGGCAAAAGGAACCACCAAGAAATCTACCACTGCGAAATCCGCAGCAAAAAAGACGAAATAATCACCCAAGGGTT
The DNA here is from genome assembly GCA_017405245.1 of Candidatus Saccharimonadota bacterium. Lineage (GTDB taxonomy): Bacteria > Patescibacteriota > Saccharimonadia > Saccharimonadales > Saccharimonadaceae > Nanosyncoccus. The sequence goes on along the minus strand of JAFRAU010000036.1, from coordinate 9,817 downwards.
CATCGTTGTAGTTTTCATCTGTATATCCAGTTTAGAGAGTTCTTTAAGGACTCTCTTTTCTTTTCTCCCAGGGTGCGCTTCAAATTTTTTAAGCGCCGAGCTAGCAAAAGCTCCCAACGTCATATAAGGGTCCATTTCTTTCCCTCCATTCTTACTTTCTTCTATCAACTTATTTAGTTCGCTTACCGCTTTTTTCCCGTCACGATATGCCAAATCAAAAATTTTAAACGTTGCCCATTTATCTATTTCTGGCAACATAATCTTTTTTACTTCTACTTTTTTATTTTTAATAAAATCTTTATATGATTTTTTCTGCGACACTGTCGTTTCCCAAATCGCAATCTCATGTCGCGTGTTCACAAATTGCCCAAAAATTTCATAATAATCAGTCGGGTTGCTATTGTCATTTGCTCCTTTACCAGCGTCCTCGTCAGCACTTTCTTCCGATGTCTTTCTACTCGGTGTCAAATCTTTAATCAATATTTTTCTAACACTAGCAAACAATGTATTTCCCTGACATATATTATATATATCAGCCGGCTTTAAAGTCTCACCTTCAAACACTTCATAATCTTCACCCAAAATCTTCTGAATTTCTCTCTGGATTTTTACCCTATCGTCTCCATAAAAAACGTATATCATGCTACTAACCTCTGACAGTTTGGACAAATGTGCGTTCCTCTACCCGCCACCCTAATTTTTATAATTTCTACGCCACACTTGTAGCAAGGTTGTCCTTCCCTTCTAAATACTTGCGCAAACTTTTCTAGATAATCGCCCTTTGTTCCATCCGCTCTTACATACGTTGCCATCGTTGAGCCACCAGCATTTATCGAAGCATCCATCGACTTGCATGCTCCTTCAAGCAGCTTCTTTACCTCATTTAGACTCAAACTCCCAGCTTTTCTCTCTGGATGAATCCCTGCATAAAAAAGCGCTTCATCTGCATAAATATTGCCAATCCCTGCTATTACTTTCTGATCTAATATTACTGCTTTAATCGGAGAATTCTTCTTCCTCTGGAAAACCTGATATATCTTTTCAGCATCACACTTCCATGGTTCTGGCGCCAAGCTCGCGATAAACTTATCTTGCTCCACTTCTGCTGTTGGCATCACTTTTATAAAACCAAATTTTCGCTGATCATTAAAGTAAAGTGTCCCATCATTCATTTTGATAACTACACGTGTCTGTTTATTTGGTAGCTCATCAAAAAACGTATCCGACGGATGTCCTCCCGCAAAAGCATGTGTACACTTTTCTACTGACGCACTTATGAGTCCACTATTTTCTGCTCCAAAAGCTACGCCCAAATTTTCCTGCTGCAATACTTTTTTATCAGAGGTATTATCCCATACTAGCTGTCCTGTCATCCGTAGATGCACCATCATTGAAATCCCACCTGAGAGATCCACAATCAATGCTTTTCCATATCTTCTTAACCCTAAAACCTCGTGCTCCTCCACTACTTCCTTTGGGCCAATAAAAGATTTTGCACAAAGAATCTGTACCTCTTCTATTTTTTCATGTACACAAAATTTAACAAGCCCCCGACGAATTGTCTCTACTTCTGGTAACTCTGGCATATATTATATATATTATATCAAAACCACCCCAGTTTCAAACCATAAGCAAAATTTAAAATCGAACACTAAAATTAATCATCTATCTTCTAAATCGTCTAAGCTCTTCTTTCAAACTTTTATCTACTCTATATGATTCGCAAGTTTTACTAATCGCCTTATTATAGGTCCATCTCGGAAGCTTTAAATCTTCAAAGAACAACAAGGTCTCATCCGGAAATTTTGCAAAACATACTGATATTAACCATGCTATCGCCATTTTTACATAGTAAGCATCCCATGAAAGTACTGTTCCTATGCGCTCACCACCAGTTTCACCTTTTTTTCTTACCACTGACATTTCTCCTTCTCCATCAGACAAATATTTCGCTATATCGGCTATTCTATCAAAAATCACGTTCAGATAATCCGCACTCACGTAATGGTCTAATAAACACACCAGCGCTACTCGCGTCTGGAATTCGTCTAGCGATTTCAACATTTTATCAATCTCATTCAAAAAATCCGTCTGGTTTTTTCTGATATTCTTCTTCATTTCTGCACAAAAAGTATCGCATATTTCCCAGTTATCAATTAGTTGTATAAACGGATACATTTCTCTTTTCATTCGCTCATATGGAAGCCCCGCAATCACATATCCTCGCACCGCCACTTCCTCAAATGCTACTGGCTCATTTTTAAGAAAGTTAGATATCATCTCCTCGCGGACTACTCCTTCATTCACGCATCCTGCCAAAATCTCTTTGGCTATCACTTTACACTTTGGTATTCTCACCCCTAAAATTGGCCGCTCCGTAATTAATCCATTTAGTACAAAATCTCTGTATCCCTCTTCCGCCTCCTCAAAAAGTCTATTTTGGAGTTCCTTATATTCTGTCTTGTTCCAATTTTTCATTTTCTTCGTCGTTACTCTAATAGCTTTCTTGTCAAATTTACAATTAGCTCTTTTTCTGTTGGCTCACTTTCAGCAATTAAAAGTGCTAGCGCCGTTAATGCTCTATCAGAAATTTTTGTCTCTCCACTCTCCGTCAAATGACAATCATTAATCGTCAAAAATACAATAAAGAGCAACGCTCCAATTCTTTTATTCCCATCATAAAATGGGTGGTCCTTGATAATAAAATACAATAGATTTGCCGCCTTCTCCGAAACACTTGGATAAAGCTCTACCCCATCATAGCTCTGATAAATCGCCTCTACTGCGCCGTCAAAACTTTCGTCTCTTCTCTTTCCAAATAGCTCTCCCCCATTCAAGCTTGCCCTTAACTCGTCGATCATCTTAGCACACATTTCGGGTGTTAACTGTTTCTGCTTATAATTAGCATAATCAGTTTTCTTTTTACCACTAGCGTTTTTAGAATTGGTTGCGCTTTTGCTTTTTCCCATTTCGTTCACAGCGGAAAGGTCAATATACCCATCATCATATTCTTTCAGCGCCTGAAAACTCCCTGCGTATTTTGATATTACTTCCAGCACGCCAGTCGCCTCACCGGCATCAAGTTCTTGCCTACTGATTAGCCTTCTTACTACCCCCATCATATTTTCTACATTTTTTAGCTTCTCCGCGCCTAATTGTTTTATCCTGTATTCATTCACTGCCACACCGTCTACTATGTATTGATGTAAAGTTTTTGTCGCCCAAATCCTGAAACTCGTTGCCTTCTTAGAGTTCACTCGATATCCAACAGAGATAATTGCATCTAGATTATAGAAGTTTACTACATATGTTTTTCCATCCGCAGCAGTATGTGCATTTTTTGCACATACTCGTTTTTCCTCTAATTCGCCATCCTTAAAAATATTTCTAAGATGCCGACCTATCACCGTTCTATCAACATCAAAAAGTTCTGCGATTTGTGCCTGTGTCGCCCAAATCGTCTCATTTTCCTTATCAACATTAAATACTACCTCCCCCTTACTACCCTTATATATCTCTATCTGTTTTTCCTTAGCCATCTATATACCTCGCTCGAATCAACTGACAATATCACCCCACCAAACCAGTCCTCTATAACTCTCCCCAGTTATCTCCAATCGTCACTTCCACCGCCAGTTTTATGTTAAGCTCCGGCGCAATTTTCTCCATCGTCTCTTTTAGCATTTCAGCTACTTCCTCCGTCTGGTCTTCGCCACATTCAACGATTAGTGAATCATGCACCTGCAAAATCAATCTTGCACCCTCAGGTAACAATTTATCAATCTTTATCATTGCTCGTTTCATTAGGTCAGCTTCCGTTCCTTGAATCGGCATATTCATCGCTGCCCGCTCCGCACCCTGCCTTACTAAATAGTTTGGCGATTTCACATCCGGAGTCGGCCTCCTTCTACCATAATACGTTTCCACGTATCCTTCTGTCTGCGCCTGTTTTAGTATCTTATCTAGATATTCTCTAATCGGTTTTCTTACTGCAAAATAGTCATCAATAAACTTCCTGGCATCTTCAATATACATTCCTGTCGCATCCGCCAAACCCTTTGCACTCATTCCATACATTACACCAAAATTAATCGTTTTCGCCGCTCGTCTTTGCTTTTTCGTCACTTCTCCAATTGGCAAATTAAATACGTCCGCCGCCGTTTTAGTATGAATATCTACCCCTGAGTTAAAGTCTGCTATCAGTTTTTCGTCCCCAGAAAGTATCGCCGCAAGCCTAAGTTCAAATTGTGAGTAATCCGCCGAAACAAATTTTCTTCCTTTCCCAGCGATAAACCCCGCTCTAATTCTTCTCCCCTCCTCCGTCCTCACTGGAATGTTTTGCAAATTTGGATTAATAGAAGAAAGCCTTCCCGTAGCCGTCACATTTTGCGTAAAAGTCGTATGTATTTTATCTTCACCATCTGCCAGTATCGAAAGCGGCGCAATATAAGTATTAAGCAGTTTTGCTGCCTCTCTATATTCTAAAATCTTCGCCACAATTGGGTGTTTTCCTTTCAATTTATCTAGTTCTTTCGCACCCGTAGAATAACCCCTTGCAGTCTTCTTAATTCCCTTTGTTGGCAGATTCAATCTAGAAAATAGTACATCCGCAAGCTGTGCCGGAGAGTTTACATTAAAATTCACTCCCGCCAGCTCAAAAATCTCCTTTTCTAGTTTCTTTACCTCTACATCAAACTCGTCAAATAATTCCTTAAAGTACTCTCTGGAAATCTTGACTCCCGTTTTTTCCATTTTATATAGCACTGGAATTAACGGCAAATCATAATTTAAATATATCCTTGCCAGCTTTGGATATTTGGCTAGCTCCTGCTTTTGCCTTGCTGCCCTTTCAAGATTTACTTGTCTTTCTTCGTCCGATTCCCCAAAACTCAGCATCGCCTGTTTTGGTGTACTCTGCTCTGTTATTTCCACATTTCTTTTCAAAGGATTAAGCAAAAAATCAGCTTGTGCTAAATCCCAAAATTTTCTCCCCGCTAAAATTTCTTCCGCCACTTTTGGTTCTAAGTGCATCTTATTTTTTACATTCTCAGCAATAATATAATCTTTGACGTCATTTTTTTCTTTTTCAGATACATAAGTTTCAGTCTCGCTCTCAGAATCATCCATCTTATCTCCACCCGTCTCCGCATCAGAAATCACAAAATCGCTCAGTCCACTTTTCTTTAATTCAAAAATTTCTTTCTCAAACTTTCGGTACAGCGAATTAAATTCTAATGCCCTAAGCTCCGCTTTAATCTTCTCCGGTCTAATTAAAAGATCTGGAATATCACTTAATTTCACTGGCGCATCAGTCATGATTGTCGCAAGCTTATACGACATCTCAGCCGATTCTTTACCAGCCACCAGCTTCTTTTGCGTCGCACCCGTAATATCATTTATATGTTCATAAATCCCGTTTAGAGTCTCGTATTCATTCAAAAGCTTCACTGCTGTTTTCTCGCCAATTCCAGGCACACCCGGAATATTGTCACTAGTATCTCCTTTTAGTGCCTTCAAGTCCAAAAACTGCGTTTTTCGTATCCCGTACTTCTCTTCGATTGCCGGCACGTCCATTTCTTCTAATCGCGAAAAACCTTTAAGTAAACGATACATTCTTGTATTTTCATCTACCACTTGTAGCATATCAAGATCAGACGACACAATCACAGTATCCCAAACACTTCTCCCCTGATATTCATCCGCATCTGTCTTTCCTTCCGCCTGCGCCTTTTCTACAAATTCTGTATCTTCATCCGCCTCTCTTGCAAGCGTCCCTATAATATCGTCCGCTTCGTAGTCGTCACATTCTAAAAAGCCCCAACCTAGCGCATCAATCAACTTTCTAAGCAACGGAATTTGCGTAAAAAAATCTTCTGGTGGCTTTGTTCTTCCGGCCTTATACTCCGCATAAATTTTCTTACGTTTAGAAATCGAGGTCTTTGCCTTGTCCCAAGCCACCACTACTTTGTTTGGCTGGATTTCACGTACAATCTCCATCGCAATCACCGCAAATCCATACACCCCACCAGTCGGCGTTCCATCACTCTTCGATAAATTCCCCATTGCATAATACCCCCGATAAAACACACTTTTACCATCAATTATTACTAATTTTTTCATCTGCCTCCTCTCGACTTTTTATCGCGCATTTACCTATTAAGCAATCGGTCTTTAACCATCTAATTAAATTTTATCTCGTCTAGAATTTGTTGCAAATCTTTCTCTAACTTCTCCATTGACCCATTATTTAACACAAAATAATCTGCCGCCGCGATCGGCCCACCTTTTTCCAGATTCTCAATTTCGTTAGTGTCTCGCGAATTAACTTCATCCACAGTTAGTGGCCTCACCTGCCGCTTGCCTACTCTTTTGTGTCTCAATTTTTTGTTTACTACAATCGCAATAAAAGTTAGCATCCCAGGGAACTCATGCTTTAATGTTTTATACTCCGTCCAAGAATATACTCCGTCAAGCACTATTCTTTTCTGCCCTGCACGCATAAGGTCATACACTTCGTCAATCACCTGACGTACTACCCAATCTTTTCCCTCTGTCTTACGAATTTGCTCCCGGAAATTCTTTTCATTTTGCTCGTTCACTTCAAGCCCAGCTTTTTCTAATCCCTTTAAAATCATCCCCCCAAAATATACTTTCGGGTAACCGAGTGCCGTTAGATAATCTACCGCAACCGATTTTCCGCTACCAGACATTCCTACAATTGCTACAATTTTAACGCTCCCACTATCTCTTACCGCATCAGCCTCAGCTGTCACCTCTGTATCATTCAGTATTTCATTTTTCGTTTTTTCGCTCATATTTTTTCCTTTTCCTTACTTAAATTATAGCTTAGCCTTACCAAGTCATTGATCTCTTCCATGTCAAGCTGTCCAGAATCTACAATCTCTATTCCCCCACGTCCAAAATATCGACTCTGCATCACGCTCTCATATTTTTCTATCAAAAGGTCTCTGAGCGCTTCGTCCGTTCTTACTTCCAGTGTATTCTTCCTAATGACAAGAAAAGCTCTTTCTCCCTCATAAACGTAATTTTTGCTATCCATTTCATCGACTTTGTCGTCTACTTTTACTCGATACACTACTACCTTTTCGGCATCCACTCCCTCACCCACAGTTACTTTCTCATGGGAGTAATCAGAAATTCCGCTTACCTTAGATATGTCAAATACCATTTCATCTCCTCTATTGAACCCTCAATATCATCCATCGCTCGGTGCAATTCTTTCTTAATAAAATGTTTATTCAGCGCACCCTCAAAATATACTTTCCAAGCACTCACATCAAAAAGTCGATAATGCAATCTCTGGGCTAGCTCCGGCATCTCCACATCAATAAATCTTTTATCCTGGTGAATCGAGTTCCCGGCCAAAATAATTTTATCCTTACCCTTTTCATCATTTGGTATGCTTTCTTTTTCAAAATTATCGTCAAGAAACTTTATTAGTTCCTTTTCTACCTCGCCTACCGTCTTTCCACTCTCATTTTGTGCCATTAAACTATCTCGCGTCTCACTATTTTTCTTCCAAAACTCCGTCGTCATCCGCTCTCTCATAAGTTCCGGGTCAACTTTCACTACTGCCTTATATTCTGCAATTTTATTAAACTCCCAGTCCGTTGCAATCGCCGCCACCTCAATAATTTTATCCGTTCCCGGCACCAGTCCTGTCATTTCTAAGTCAATCCATAGTAGTGTTGCCTTTTTCATCTTCCTCCTTTACATTTTCTCCGGCACTTTTATTCCAAGAAGCCTCAACCCATGCTCCATCACGTTAAAATAACATGTCACAATTTGCTTCCGTTCTTTTTCATGCTCACTTCCTGCCACTTTCACATTTTCATAAAACCTACTAAACTCCTGCGCAATTTCATACAAATAATTCGAGAGCTTATGCGGAGAAAGTTCTCTCACTGCCTCACTTATTACTTCTCTATATTGTACAAGTTTTTTAATCAAGTTTTTTTCATTTTGGTTCAGCACCCACTCCCCCTTAGAACCATCACCACACTTTTTAATGATATTTTTTGCTCGCACTGCCGAATATAATAAGTACACCCCAGAATTTCCCGTCGTTGATACGCTCTCTTTTATATCAAACTCAATGTTCCCACCTATCCGATATTTTAAGAAAGCATACTTTATCGCCGCCATTGCAACTTCGTGTCTCGCAGAAGTGTCAAGTGCATCTGCTGATGCAGAAGCTTGCCCTGCTAGCGCTTCCACTGCCTCTAAGACTTCTATTGCCTTAATAAAGTTCCCCTTTCTCGAACTCATTTTCTCATTTCCCGGCAGTCTCACATTCCCGTGCGTGATATGTTCTGTCCGCTCTACTAACTCCGGCGCATATTTAGAGACGGACGAAAGTACTACTTTCATATAATCGATAATGTCATTTCCGGTTATTACAATCGATTTATCAAAATGATAATCATCCCATTTCGTAAATAAAAGCCCTACATCCTTTGTCTCATACGTCGGCAGACCTTCTTTGTTAATAAATACTCTCGTATGTAGCCCATCTCTTTCACCTACATAAACTATCGCTCCGTCACTTTCTTCATATACGTCTGGTACATGTGCTTTAATTTCAGAGAGTCCTTTTTCCGCCACCGTCGACTCCGGATAGTATTTATCAAATTTCACAGAAAGTTTACCATAAAAATCTTCAAAGTATCGATAAGAAAGTTCTCTCCCTGTCCAGTAAAGCTCTGCTAACTCTGTATCATGTACATCTTCTTTTACTATTGCATAGATTACCTTATTTAGCTCTGTAATCTGCACTTTTGCCGCCGCATCATCTTCGTATGCTCTCGTCCCCTCTACATAGCATTTCGCAATAATTTCAATTTTCTTTGCAATCTCCTCCGAGGATACTACTTCGTCTCCGTTCATATCTCTCGCCGCAATATCCTTGGTAGAAATTCCCTGTTTCTGCATCGCATAAATCGTCTTCGCTACGTGAAGTCCCACATCTCCACCAAAATTCGCTCTTATCACCTTTCCCCCAGCATTTTCTATTAGCCTAGAAATTGCATCACCCACTATCGAAGTATATAAATGCCCCACGTGTAACACCTTAAAAGGGTTCGGATCGGAAAACTCACAAATCACCGTTTTCCCAGCATATTCGTCTTGTGATATATTACCGGCAAAATCATCCGTCATTTCCACCAGTTTTTGCTTAAAATATTCATCTCGTGATATAAAATTCAAGAATCCCGGCCCCGCTATCTCTACTGTAAATGGAAAGCTATTGTCATCATTTTCTTCCCTTATGGCCAACCTAGATTTTATTATCTCCGCCACGTTTCGCGGATTTACTGGTACACCCTTCAAATATGTCGCTGTATTCTCTAACTCTGCCGTATTTCCTAATTGCAACATACCAGCAAGTTCTGTCACGCCGTTAGCCTTTAATATGCCGGTTAGCTTCATCGCGACGTTGCTCGCATAATCCGCACTCTGCCCTTCTGGCGCCAAGGTTACTTCTGGTTCCACATCAATATCAAAAACTTCTGAGGCAACCCTTTTTATCTCTTTCCCAATTTCTTCCATTACCTATATTTTACCATATTTAAGATAAGATATGAAGCAAAAGATGCTTCATATCTATACTCTTAAATTGTAGGTCGCCAAAGGCATAGGTTGCTAAGTGACGAGACTGAACTGTACCCCATTTGGTAGACAGTCCGTAGAGTAGAAGCATTAGCAGAACAGAGGCAAGAAAAAACTCTATGCTTTAGCGGTATCGTATTGCAGACTTTTACATTTGCATTAATTCATTTTTAGCTTTTTTTACAAT
>JAFRAU010000035.1 GCA_017405245.1 Candidatus Saccharimonadota bacterium | reverse complement strand
TATAAATTGAAAGGCTATAAAAATGTCTAAAACAAACAAAATCCTTGCTGGGTTCGGAGTAGCTACCGCACTTGGCATCGCCATTTCTCCGCTTGCGGTCTTCGCGGATGATCCTACGACGGTTGACGGAGAAACTACAATCAACGCTATCATCGAAGAAGTTATCAGCATGAGCCTCGTCTCATCCGACTCAGCAAACTCCTATGATTGTAATTCCGCCGCTACGCCAAAATGTTCCGGCACCGACCAATCTGCCAGTACCAATATCTTGCCAAGCCAGGCTGATACTACTAGCATGTACACCATCGCCACCGTTAATACAAATAGCGTGAACGGTTATAATCTTACCCTGGCCGATTCTGATACGAACAACGCTCTTGTTGCCCCTACCGGCACTATCGCTGCTATCGCTTCCGAGCCTGTCGGCGGTACTAATCCAGGCTGGGCCATCGCCGTCGATAAAGCTTCCCAGACCGGAACTATTACTTGGCTTCAGGTCCCTATCTCTACCGCCACCCCTCTGACGATTAAATCCCATCATCCAAGTCCTGCTGCCGTCACGGTTAATGACGTGACGACGGTAACTTACGGCGTTGCCGCTTCTTCTAGTCAGCCGACTGGCACCTATACGGACACCGTCGTCTACACTGCTACTACTGGCGTCTAAGATTACGTATAATATATATGACTCAAAACCGCCCTCCAGGGCGGTTTTTCTTGGTCTTGTCTTTTTGTGGAAAAGCTCCTTAAAATTTACTAAAATTCGGTCTTGACTTTAACGTTAGCGTTATGTACAATAGAAATCACAAAGGTCATATAATAAACATTACAAATAGAAAGGAAAATAAATATGTCCAAAACTACTAAAGTTATTGCTGCCCTCGGCGTGGTAGCAGGGCTCGGCGTCGCCGCTTTACCAGCATTCACGTATGCAGCACAAGTCGCCGGCGAAGTACAAATCGACGTTGAAGTTCCAGACGCAATTGCTATGACAATTGCTGGTAATAACGACACGACCCTCGGGGGCGTAAACGTTTATGATCCAGTTGCGACTGTCGATACTCATACAGGCGGTGAGGCTTATGATCCCACCGACCTTCAAACCTCTGGCTCGAAGACTTCTATTCTCCCAAATGCAGCCAAAACCGATGACACAACTTTCAAGTCTACGATTACGGTTTATACTAACGGTGTTGGCTACAGTCTAACACTTATTGATGACGACACTAACACTAGCCTCGTAAACGACACCAACACTATCCCGGCGGTGAACACCGTTGATAGCGACTCTGATGGAAACGGCGACAACGCAATCGTGGCCGGTACTGCCGCTTGGGGTTATAAAGTAGGTAGCTCCGCATCAACTTGGTTAGCTGTACCCGCAAGCAACGGAACGGCAGCATCAATTAAGGCGAACGGCGCTTATGCAGCTGGCGGCGAAACGACCGAGGTCTATTACGCGGTTTCTACCTCCCCAACACAGGCACAAGGTACCTATACCGATACTATCATCTACACGGCAACTTCTGCCAATAACTAGTCTAGCTAAAGACCTTAAAATCCCCTCTCTGCTGAGGGGATTTTTGATATAAGCCCCTTCGGCGCTTATTCTTTTTGCCGCAATGCAAGCTAACTTAGCTCAGTACAATAGCCACAGTTCATCATGAGGAAATGGTTTTGACAGCTCAAGTTATTGTTGGTCTACTGGCGATGTCCCATAATCCAGTTATAAGTATTTGAGTCTACTCCTTGCCATGAAGCAAAGCATTTATCGGCCTCAATTACGATTAGCTTGTCATTACTGTCCAGTTGGGCTGTGAGCTTGTCTCTTACAGTGTCACATGGGAGTGAAGTTGCAAGGAGAAAGAAAGACTCGAGTGGCTTTATATAGTCACCTATCTGGCGTATTGCGTCTGAAAGCTTCCTGTAGGAAGTGCTGGTTTCAGGTCCGCCAAGGTCGTAAGATATTACTTTGATAGACATATTTATTATTTCTGCCGTCGCCCCTAACGACATTTAAAAATATTGCGCACTCAAAAAACAATGAGCGGGACATACCGTCTCGACTAGCGACAGTACAGCTCTTACCTCCTAACCGCCTTACGCGGTCAAAAAGATAATTTCAGTATAAATGATTCAGTAGAAAAAGTCAACTAGAAAAATGAAATTAAAAACAGATAAAAAATATAAGATAATAACGAAAAATATCAAAAAAATAGACAAATCCGTAAGAATCTATAGCAGTGTCGTATTAATTAATTGATAAAATTGTAGATATAAGGTAAAATATTACATGCATAAGCTATGAAAGAAGACTATTACTACCATCTTTTAGAAAAAATTGACGCAATACGTAAGCAAAACAATCTCACCCAAGATGATGTGGCACATATATTGGATATTAGTAGAGCTACGTATATCAATATGGGAAAGAAAAGTTCTCGCCGCGATCTTACATTGAGGGAGCTAAGTTCGTTTGCAAATCACTTCAATATGAGCCTCAACGAGTTATTGGGTGAAGCTGGAAACCGTAAGAAATTCAAGCAAATGTATTTTTATGTCTTGAAATTTTTTAAGAAAGGAATACCAAAGACGAAGCTGGCGAAGATACTATATTTATCGGATTTTAAGCATTATTATAGCTACAAGAAAGCTATTAGCAATGAAAACTATATTCATCGTCGCTATGGTCCTGTAGCAGAGGATTTTCTAGATCTTACAGATGAGTTGTATGATGCTGGAAAAATTAAAATTACAGAACTTAACCAAGGCACTTTCATGATCGTTTCACTTGTTTTTTGCCCAAAAGATGATCTACTCAGCGATGGAGAGAAAAACACCATAGACAAAGTATGCCGCGCATGGAAAAAACAATCTACTGCGGAAATCGTTAACTATACACACGAGCAAAAACCATGGGCAAGAACTAAAGAAGGCGACAGGATTCCATATGATTTAATCCTAGAAGAAGACCCGAGCCACATCTTTCAACCAGTGGCAGAGTAGTGGGTGTAGAAAACTAGGATGGGTAGGCGCGTGATGAATGACGGTATGTTGTCAGGGCGATTTTCTAAGGTTTCTGTGGAAAATGTGTAATTATAGAAATAGAAGTGGGAATAATTAAAATAATTTACGAAAGGAAAAATGGAAAAATCATTGGACATAGCCAGTATCCTCTTGGAACGCGGAGTAACTAGGCGGAAGTACGCCTCAAGTCTTTGTGACTTGCTAGCTCATCTTCAGGTGACAGCCGTTCAACTTTTCGGGCCACAAAACGGGGAGACTAATAAAGAGGCACTAATAAAGGCAATGCAAAGATGTAATATTGAAATTGAAGAAACACTGAGCCGAGCGAGACCGTATCTAACAAAGATAGAGATAGTCGCGATTAAGACATATGTCAGAAGGACATTCTATAATCACCAATCCTGGCAGCGTATCGTTTTCGAAAAAGAAGAGAATGCTAGATACAGAACTAGCCGACTCGTAAGGGTTAGTTATTTTTCGGATGAAGATCAAGCGAAAGGGGTAGCAAAACAGATGTATGATGAGGCGCAAAAATACCTTTCATTTAACGGAGCTATGAGACTATGGCTTTACATAGTTCCGCTGCTCAAGAGATAATTAACTCTAACTATTCAACTTTCTGACATGGCCCCCACCAAGAATATACCTACGAAGAACTCCTGGCTATGCTAAAATAAAACCATGTCCCCCTCAAATTACGATTATTCCAGACTCACTAACCGTCGTCTCACCGAGATGGGGGATTTTGTGCGCGAACATAACATTAAATATGAAAATGGCATCCTCATCAATCAGGATGCCTACGAGGAAATCAGGGAAGACCTGGACGCCTGGCGCTACCGCCATATCCGTCCGATGGATGATATCTTTGATGCGATTAATCAGCTCAAGGAAAAACATCCCGAATTTGATTATGACGTCGCGGAACGCCTAAAACGTCTTCCGAGTATCCTCGGCAAACTTCACCGTTTTCCAACCATGAAACTCAACCAAATCCAAGATATTGGCGGCGTGAGAATTATTTGTAGCGATATAGACCAGCTCATGGCGCTGCTGCCATATCTCGATGAAATTTTTCCAGAATACAAAGAGAAAAATCGCCTAGAAAACCCTGCCCCATCTGGCTATCGCGGCATCCATAGAATCTACAAGAAGGACGGCGTTTGTGTTGAACTTCAGATTCGCACGATGCTTGAACACGTCTGGGCCACTTCCGTGGAATCCATCGACGTGCTTCGTGGTACTGCTATGAAAAACGGCGAAGATGGCGCCGCCTGGACCGAGTTCTTCCAGCTACTGTCATCATTCTTTGCTATGTCCGAACAGCTACCTGTATTGGAAAAGCATGACGGTATGACTGGTCTAGAATTGGTCGATAAACTGAAGGCGCTAGAAAAAACGGATAGAATTATTAGTAAAATTAGGGGCTACGCAAAAACCAACAACGCAATCAATGGCTTAAAACACTATCCGGATTCGTATTATGCCCTCATTAGGAGACGTGGCGCCACTACGGAGCTAACTTATTATCCCGAATCCCAAGTTGAGCGCGCATTCACGGAATATGAACAGCGTGAACGTGGCGACGACGAGACAGACAAGGTTCTTGTATCTATTAGCAATGTTGAAAAGATTAGCAAAATCTATCCGAACTACTTTGTTCAGCTCGATAAAATCGCTGGCACATTAGGACGCTTGC
>JAFRAU010000034.1 GCA_017405245.1 Candidatus Saccharimonadota bacterium | reverse complement strand
CCAACTCTCCAGGATATAGGCTCTACATTTCTATGACGGGTGACAACACTAGTCTAACTGGTGTAAAAGATGGACTCTCTAGTACCATTGCTGCAACCTCTGGTACTATAGCAGCTCCTACTTCACTCACCCGTGGTACTTTGTGCTATGCCATCCCATCAGGCACAGCCCACCTTGTTTCTAACAACTTTAGCCCTTCCTACTCTACTACTACTTCTACTACTCCAGATAGCTCTAAGCTCTTTGCTGTTCCACCAGTTGCAAGCTCCAACCCTGCTCTCCTTGCTTCCTCTACTTCAGCAACTTCTGGCGATACTTACCCAGTCTACTATGCTGTCCAAGCTAACTCTGACACAGCACCAGGCAACTACACCAACAACATTGCCTTTACGGCGGTGGCGGATGCAGGAAGTAGCAAGACACTCACGGTAACACCGCAGAGAATTAATAGTGGAACAGCAACGACGGTGACGGTTGCCTCCTCGCTTTATTCGACGGCGGGATATGCGAACGCGAATGTCTATCTTCTGACGGCAGCGCAGTATGCATCGATTTCTGGGACAAATGTGGAGGCATTGGGTGTAAATCCACTTTCTTGTACGCATACGAGCTATACGCCGGTAACCTATTCCTGTACGGTACCAGCTACCAGCACGGCGGGCATCTACTATCTCTATGCAAAGTTCCCGGTTTATGAGATGGCATATTCGGTGATTTTGCCGGTGATGAACTCTTCGGTGAAATTCTTCACGGCCACTACGATGCAACAGTTCACGGATTCGACATACTGTTCGAGTGCGACGACACCAGCGATTACCGCTACTGAGGCAGATACGACTGGATATCGTCATGGAAATACGGCGTATGTGCCACAAACGACACTGGTAGATACAAGGAATAACGAGGTGTACACCGTGAGAAAACTGGCGGATGGCAACTGTTGGATGACGGAGAATCTTCGTCTTGAGTTAAGTGCGAATCAAGTTCTGACTTCTGCGACTTCTGATGTGACGGCGAATAGAACGGTAGGTCTTGCAACCCAGCCATACAATCAAGCTAGCACAAATCGTTACAATTGGGGCGTAGCCGCAACTACTGATTTCTCCGAAGCTACTGTCGATCGCTGGCTATCTCGTTCTACTAAGGTTGGCTCCACTTGGTCTACAGAAACCACTCCAGTACAGAGTGTAAGCGACGATAGGAAGCAGGATTTGACCGGAGAAGACCAGAAGACGGGTGTCTATTACAACTGGTACACCGCCACAGCAGGTACTGGTACATGGAGCATTACTACGGCTGGAACTCAAGCTACCGACTCTGTCTGTCCGGCTGGTTGGCAATTGCCGCGCTACTCTGCCGTCAATGGCACTTCTACCACGGCACCAAATAAATCCTGGATGTACCTCATCCGTGATATTTATCAGGTGATTACTACTCAGGGTGACCAAGGTTCTAGTAGTACCGCTAACGCTCAGCTTCACGCCTTTCCATTCTCGTTGCCGTATTCGGGCGACGTGAGGTGGCAGTCGGGGGGTACCGTGAATCAGGGGGCGAACGGGAACTTTTGGTCTGCTGGCGCTACGTCGCAGACGAATGCCCGCAGCCTCAACTTCAGCGGTACGCTCGATTGGCCAGAGTACAGCAGCTACCGGTTGTACGGATTCTCCGTGCGCTGTGTGGCTAAGTAGGGCTGGTCGGTGTGGGGTTCCGTCCCCTAGTGTTCCCCCGGAACTCCTTGCGGATAAGATTTGATGGAAAAAAATATGACAGGAAAAATAAAGATTTCTGACGCCGAAAAACAGATGCGGTTGGAGAAAAAGTATTTGGCTGAACAAGACAAGCGTGGCTATCTCACGCGGAAGCGGAAGATGGTTCCGTATGAACGGAAGAACTACGATAAGATTGCTTTGTTCCAGGGGACAAAGGGGTTTTATGTGATTGGTGGGCATTCTGCTATCATCATGAGTGAGCTGGTTGCGCCGGACCTTGGAATGAAGGTTGTGCTCCGGAATGACACGGATTTTGAGTGTGCTTTTTCCGAGGGGCTGATTTCCGTGAAAGACCTTGATTACTATAAGCTGATGGTACCAAAATCGAAATTGGTAAAGCAGGAATACGTTGAGAAGGACCACTCAGTGGTATTCTTCCTGAAGGACCCGCTAGCGGTGGAGGAATATGAGCTTCTAGCGCATGCGGACGAAATCAAGAGCACAGAGCTTCTAAATATGGTTTCCTCTTCGGTCGTAATGCCAAATCTCTATAAAATGATTAGGGATTTGATGCTGGCAATCTATAAGGCGGGAGAGAAGACAGAAAGGCTGGCGCAGATGACGGCGGTAAGAGCTTTGACGGAAGATGCTATGAAACTTGAGCGGGCTTTTTTGCTAGGTGCACGGACGACGAAGGCGATTGACGAAGCTTTGACGGAGATAGAGGAGCGTGCAAAGGATTTGCTCGTGGATTTGAAAATTGTGGAAGACATGGGGATTTGGCGGACAAAGCAAAGCTGGAGGATTGGGTCATTAACTTCGAGAATCTTGACGCAGATTCCGATTGAAAGAAAGGCACGAAAATTAAAAGGGTAATAGATTACGATGATTGGTTGCGGGAGCGGCTATATACAGCCTATGAGGAAGCAGCTAGACACAAAAGGGGGACGGAAGATGAGGTGAAATTCGAGGCGCACCTTTATGAGAATTTAGAGTTACTTTTTATTGAGATAAAAAATCGAACTTATACGCCTAGCTCCGGAATTGCCTTTGTGACGATGTCGCCAGTAATACGGGAGATTTTTGCGGCGCCGTTTCGAGATAGAGTGGTGCACCATTTGCTATATGATATGATGGTGCCGTGGCTGGATAAAAGATTGATTGAGGACGCTTATTCTTGTCGAAAAGGAAAGGGAACGCTCTATGGGATTATGCGAATGGAAAAGAAAATGCGTCAATGCTCACGGAATTTTTCCAAGAAGATTTATGTAGCAAAATTTGATATCCAGGGATATTTCATGAGTATGATGCGACCGAAATTGTTCGAAAAAGTGGTGTGGGTACTAGATAAACAATATCCGCGGAAAAATTATATTTACCATACGTTAAAATTCTTGTGGCATCAAATTATTTTTGACGACCCAACGCGGGAGGTGAGGAGACGTGGGGCGTATTGGAAGTGGGAAGTGTTGCCAAGGTCAAAAAGTTTGTTCCATCAGCCGGCGGAGAGGGGGATTGTGATTGGCAACTTATCGTCGCAGCTTTTATCGAATTTGTTTTTAGACGAGTTTGATCGATTTGTAAAATTTGATTTGGGATATAAATATTATGGTAGATATGTGGACGATTTTTTCATTATTGTAACAGAAGAGGAGCTGTCGAGATTGAAGCGGGAAGTGAAAATGATTGAGCTAAAGTTGTCAAGTATGGGGCTGGTATTGCACCCAAAAAAGCGGACAATTCAGGATGCGGAGAAAGGAGTGGACTTTTTGGGTGCGAGAGTTTATCCAAGGAGGATAATTCCGGGGAAGCGAATACGACGGAATTTCTATTATTATATACAGAGGTTACAAAGCGGGATGACAGGGGATCTTGAACCGATGATTTCTTATATGGGCTTAATGAAACATTTAAATAGCGATAAACAAATTGCAAAGATTTTCAGACTGTTTGGGCTAGATTACAGGTTCTAGGGGTATAATTGGATTCGTGCCAGTAGAATTGCCGCGGATGTAAATTATTATCCGCCATCAATTTTGGCACGGGGGAACGCAGGAGCACACTTGCTGTTTGCGACAGTCAAGTACAATTATGATGCAGTCTAAGGATTGACATTAGTCTTCTTTTTAGTCTTTGAGATGATTAGAATAAGATGCTCCTTGACCAACCGCTTGGCTTTCTCTCGTTGCCGTATTCGGGCAACGTGAATTGGCAGTCGGGGGGTACCGAGAATCAGGGGGCGAACGGGAACTTTTGGTCTGCTGGCGCTACGTCGCAGACGAATGCCCGCAACCTCAACTTCAACGGTACGAACGTTTGGCCAGAGAACAGCAACAACCGGTTGAACGGATTCTCCGTGCGCTGTGTGGCTAAGTAGGGCTGGTCGGTGTGGGGTTCCGTCCCCTAGCGTTCCCCTTGCGTGATTTGGGAAGGTGTGATATAAATTTCCGTGGTTTACTTATTTTATAATCCTAGATAGACGTTTAATTAGTGACTGGCATATTTCCATATCCTCAATCAGATTGATAGAAAAGGTCTTATAGCCGATTCTGTTAATGCTAGCTCCACAGTGATAAACTGTTTTACTGTCTAAGATAAAGTATCTATCATGGAAGGAATTATCGTAGCGCACAGACAAATTATTGTATTGTTTGTTATACTTTATGATATCTTGCTTTGTTAGAAGGTTGTTTGGCTTAGTAATGATAATGACACTTATAGATAAACGTCTTACTATGTCTAATATAGTTTTATCGGCATAGGCATCGATAATGATTAGCTTCTCTTTTGCCTCACTGAATATTTCTTGGATTTTGGAGTAGGCATCGTAGATTTGGCCGTTGAAATATATCTCGCTAATCTTACGCTTTTCTTCGAATTTCTGGAAAGAGTCTTCTAGAGTTTTTATCTTATCGTGGTGTTCCCTTATTTTCTCATGATCTTCTATCACGAGATTATTGATGTATTTTTGCTCTAGTAGATTAGAAGAGACGTAATGTCTCATGGCAACGAAAGCCCGGACGATTTTTTTATTCATATTGATAGCAATAGTACTACGTAATATTCCGGCAAGAGCCGTAACCCCCATCTCAGTGAATACAAATGGCAGCGTCCGTCTACCGCCATATCCAGTTAAACTTGAGGTG
>JAFRAU010000033.1 GCA_017405245.1 Candidatus Saccharimonadota bacterium | reverse complement strand
CGGCCAAAACTGTCAATGGGCAGAAGGCTCTACTTCTGGCACAAAATATAACGGCGGAACTTCCAGAACTATCACTGAAAATACGACCTACTATGCGGTCTGCCCCTTCAATGGAATTACACAAATGCAACAAATGTCCGCAAGTATCTGTACCAATGCGGCCGTCAATGATTCTACGACTCTTACCGACACCCGCGACAACAATACTTATACTGTCAAGAAACTCGCGGATGACAACTGTTGGATGACCCAAAACCTCCGTCTCCAGAACAAAACCATCTCTAATGCTGACTCTAACCTCCCATCCAGCAAGACCGTCACTATCCCAGCATCATCAACAAGTCTATGGTGCGCCACAAACAGTGCTGCTTGTGATGACCAGCTCATGACCCTTGACGCTACAGACACTTCAATCTCCGGCCAGTCTAGTGCCCAGGCAGATTATGGTGTCTACTATAACTGGTATACCGCTACCGCCACTTATGGCACATATTCTATGTCTTCCGGCAGTGTCAGCTATGATATCTGTCCTAAGGGTTGGCGTTTGCCGACTGGCGGTTCTTCTGGTGAGTTCCAGACACTATATGGCTATTATGGCTCTTCCGCCGATATGCGTTCCACGACTGGCCCAGCCTTCGTCCTGTCCGGCTTCCGGTACGGCGGCAGTACCTACTATCAGGGTGGCAGCGGCTACTACTGGTCTAGTACGGCGGTCAGTAGTAACTACGCGTACTACTTGGTCTTGGATAGTTCAAATGTCAGCCCCGCGAACCGCAGCAACAAGTACTACGGGTTTAGCGTCCGTTGTGTAGCTAAGTAGGGGCGCCCTGCCCCCAGCCTCTTGGAGAAATTTGACTCCTTGCCACGGGGCAAGGAGTCAAAAGTTATAAGAAAGAATTGTAAGAATGAGTACGACTAAGTCAAAATCTGCGAATCAAAACTCGGCGCTTCTTGAGAAACGTAAAGCCAGCACAATCAAGAAGCTCAACTACGAAAATGCCAAACAAAAGGTGTTGTACCTTGAGGAAAATAATTATGGTTATGTTTTCATCTTGAAGACGAATGATGATTGGTACAAAATCATGTCACACTCGGCGCTGATGTACATTCACTACGTCTGGCCGATTGCGCGCGACAAGCTAAATCTCACGACAAAAGCACCGAATCTGATTGCGGATTCGGATTTTCGGTACAAAGCTCCGATTGGGATAATCACGCGAAATGCCATTGAAGAGTTCTCAAAAATCCTAGAGACAGCTGGTGCTAAGAAAGTTAAAGTTGAGGGTACGAATAATGATTTGATTTCTGCTTACAAACTAGCTAGAGAAATGAGCGAAGATGAATTCTGGCGAATCAAGAAATATGAAGATGACCTCTGGAGTAAAGCCAATACCATCATCGTTCCGAAGGCGGTGTATCCTAACCTTTCTATCGACGTGCAGGAAGCAGCAATGCAGATTTATTTTGTGGCGCGGAAACTAAAGCAGACGGACCGGGAATTTTTTGGGGAAGATATGTTGTTTCTGACGAAACAGATGGCGAAAAATGTTATTCTGGCGGAGAGGGAACACATCGAGTGGCCAGAACTGTTTGAGTATCTGCCTGTAGTAGTAGCGGAGCTTTCGGCGAACATTTCTATGCTCGCGACGTTCAGGTTGGTCGATAATAAGGTACTGATAAGGTTGAATGATGCGCTACTCAAGATAGAAAAAGATTTGAAGGTGGCAAAGAAGGATTATGCCAAACGTCGAAGTAATAAAGTTGCCGGAAAATCTCAAGCCGAGTGATTATGATTTTTCTGAGTGGCTGCTACATCAGTTAACGCTGGCATATTATGACGCGCGCAAAGGAAAGCGTCGCTCGCGCGATGAGAGGCGTTTTGAGGCGCATGCGATGGAGAATTTGATAATTCTGAGGGACGATATCATTCATCGGCGTTATGCGCCGAGTCGTGGTATAGCTTTTGTGACGACGAAACCGGTGCTTAGAGAGATTTTTGCGGCGCCGTTTCGAGACAGAATTGTGCATCATTTTCTCTATAACATGGTGGCTGGATGGTGGGATAAAAAGTTTATTTATGATTCTTATTCGTGTCGGAAAGGTAAAGGTACTTTGCTTGGAATAAAACGCTTGGAGCATCATATTCGCTCGGTGTCGCGGAATTATACAAGGAGGGCTTATGTGATTAAGCTGGATATTTCTGGCTATTTTATGAGTTTGCCGAGGAAGGGGCTGTATGATTTGGTCCGAGAGGGCGCAAAAGTGCAATATAATGAGCGGGATGATATGAGGGATTTGGTATGCTACCTGTGGGAAAAGATTATTTTTGATGATCCAGTAAAAGGTGTGAAGCGACGGCCGCCGCTATCAAGATGGGACGAGTTACCGAAGAATAAAAGCCTGTTTGGACAAGCACCCGGAAAGGGGATAGTGATTGGGAATTTGTCTTCGCAGCTGCTGTCGAATATTTATCTGGATAAACTCGATAAATACGTTATGTATGAGCTGGGGTATCGGCATTACGGACGTTATGTGGATGATTTCTATATAGTTGTGACAGAGGAAGAACATGCGCAGGCGAAGAAAGATATTAAGAAAATCGAGGAGTTTTTACTAGGAATTGGTTTGACGCTGCACCCGAAGAAAAGGTATATTCAGGAAGTACAAAAGGGAGTGGAGTTCTTAGGCGTGGTGATTTATCCATACCATACGGTAATGGGAAAGAGATTTAAGCGGAATTTTTATCAGGCGGCGGCGGAAGTCGGAATGGGACGGCGCGAGATTGAGTCGGTGGTGTCGTATCTTGGGCATAGTACGCATTTTAACTCGAAAAAGTTGGCTCATCGAGTGTTTGAGCGGATGGGCTGGGACTACTATTACTAGGTCGGGTTGGCTTTTTGAAGGAGTCTGGGGGCAGGGTGCCCCTACTTAGCTACACAACGGACGCTAAACCCGTTGTACTTGTTGTTGTTGTTCGCGGGGTTGACATTTGAACTATTCAAGTTCAAGTTGTACGCGTTGTTACTATTGTTCGCCGTACTAGACCAGTAGTTGCCGTTGTCACCCTGATTGTTGGTACTGCCGCCGTTCCGGTTGCCGGACAGGACGAACGAAACACTGGTACTTGACGAACTAGATACTGGCGAACTAGACAACGCATACGGATACTCACCCGCTAGACAATCAAACAAGTATCGAAAAGAGATGACTATTTTTGTAAATAGGCTAGCACCTAAGGACAAAGGCGCGGCTGGTGTCGTGGCGCAAGACCTTCTTATAGAAGGGTCATCTCTGCCTCCTTCGGATTGTTTTGTCCCGGGGCGATTGTCTTTTTACGGAATAACGGCGGCTCGGATTTAATCGCGGGGGATGTGCCAACCCGATGGTATAATTGTAATACGCTTGCAAAAGTTATAGGGGTGTGATATAAATTTCCGTGGTTTGCTTATTTTATAATCCTAGATAGACGTTTAATTAGTGACTGGCATATTTCCTCATCTTTAATCAGATTGATGGAGAATGTTTTATAGCCAATCCTGTTTATGCTAGCTCCACAGTGATAAACTGTTTTACTGTCTAAGATAAAGTATCTATCATGGAAGGAATTATCGTAGCACACAGACAAATTATTGTATTGTTTGTTATACTTTATGATATCTTGCTTTGTTAGAAGGTTGTTTGGCTTAGTAATGATAATGACACTTATAGGTAAACGTCTTACTATGTCTAATATAGTTTTATCGGCATAGGCATCGATAATAACTAGACTTTCTTTTGCTTCATTGAATATTTCTTGGATTTTGGAATAAGCATCGTAGATTTGGCCGTTGAAATATATCTCGCTAATCTTACGCTTTTCTTCGAATTTCTGGAAAGAGTCTTCTAGAGTTTTTATCTTATCATGGTCTTCCATAACAAGATCATTGATGTATTTTTGCTCTAGTAGATTAGTAGAAACGTAGTGTCTCAGAGCAACGAAAGCCCGGACGATTTTTTTATTCATATTGATAGCAATAGTACTACGTAATATTCCGGCAAGAGCCGTAACCCCCATCTCAGTGAATACAAATGGCAGCGTCCGTCTACCGCCATATCCAGTTAAACTTGAGGTG
>JAFRAU010000032.1 GCA_017405245.1 Candidatus Saccharimonadota bacterium | reverse complement strand
CCGCGGCCTTGATTATTATACTGGCACCGTTTTTGAGACTAATGTCCCCGGCTACGAGAACCTTGGCTCGATTTGTTCTGGTGGCCGCTATGATAACCTCGCTTCTAACTTTTCCGACCAAAGCTTCCCAGGCGTTGGTGGGTCTATTGGTCTTACGCGTCTCTATGCCGTCCTCGGTGAAGCTGGCCTTCTCAATGCTTCCGCTCCTGCCCCAGTCGATATCGCTATAATTTGTCTCGGCGACACTCATTCTGCGGCCTACGCTCTCGCAGAAAAACTTCGCGCCGCCGGTAAAACCTGCGACGTCATTCTCGCCGATAAAAAACTCGGCGACCTCATGCGCCACGCTTCTCGCATTGCCAAATCTGGCATTGTCGTCGGAGAAAACGAAGCCGCTTCTGGTAATTTTATGCTCAAGGATTTTGCCACCGGCGAATCTCAGCCCCTAGAAATCTAAAAATGGACCAAAAATCTAGCACGCGGGATTTTCGCCTTTCCCAGCATTTTCTGCGTAGTCCGCGCCTCGCGCTTATGCTTATTGGTCATAGCAATATCAAAAAGCGCGACCTTGTTTTAGATATTGGTGCTGGTTCCGGTGTCATTACTTATGCTTTATCTAAGCGTTGCCGGAAAGTCATTGCGATCGAGCCGGACCAGAAAACCGCAGACAAACTCCGTCAGAACCTCACCCGCCAGGGAATTACAAACGTCGAAGTCGTCGAGCAGGATTTTCTGGATTATGATTTACCTGCCGAGCCTTACAAAGTTTTTTCCAATCCACCCTTCCATCTTTCATCCAAAATCGTCCATAAACTGCTAGAAGCGGGGAATCAGCCGGACAGCTTTTATTTAATATTGCAAAAACAATTCGCTCTGAAACTGCTAAATACTGACCGTCATTATACTTCGCAGCTCGGTCAGGCTTTGATTCAAAAATATCAGACCAAAATTCGCTACCCGCTCCGTCCGACTGATTTCACTCCACCGCCAGCCGTACCGACTGTATTGTTTGAAGCCAAGAAAATTTCCTAGAAAATATTTGCATTTTTGTTTTCGCTTGTGCTATTATATAAACAACTATGATTTGTCTGTGGAAAACTGCGCATAAATTAACCTCTGGGGGGGGGGTATAATAAAAATCTTTTAGCAAGCCTTGCTCTTGCTACCATTGTTTTCTTATCTGCTCTCGCTATTGGTACTGTTACGGAATCTTTCCAAGCTTCCGCAGTGAGCCCTACTACTATCAGCACTGACGTCGTCCGTGCCAGCTTCGGCCTCTCCATCGAGACTGACCCTTCTGTCACCCTGAACGTCAAGCCTACTCCAGCCGGCGCTATGACCGTAGTAGGCTCTACTGTCACTACTGGCACTAGCTCTCCCTCAGGCTATACTCTCTACCTCCAAATGACTGGAGAGAACTCTACTACGAATAGCCTCATCAACTCAGTAGACACTACTGCTACTCTCACTTCTTCAGGCAGTTTTGTCTCTCCTACTACACTCTCTTCTGGTACCTGGGGCTACGCTATCCCATCTGGCTCTACCTCACTCCTTTCTACCAATGGCTTTGACGATAACTATACGGAAGTAGAAAGCGTTGCCCAGACCGGCAGTAAGTTTGCTGCTGTCCCAACATCTAGCTCTCCTGCTGAGAAGATTGCAGAAACTAACAGCCCTTCTGTCGTAGAACTCCCTGTCTACTATGCTGCTATGGCAAGCTACGATACCATTTCTGGTACCTATTCCAACAAGGTGCTCTATACTGCTCTTGCGGATGATGGTGCTACTCCTACTATGGTAGTAGCCCCAGACCGTATTGCCGGCTCTGGCAATATCCCATTAACCCTCGTCACTTCCCTCTATACTACTAACGAGAACTTCAGCTATTCTGCTTACATGCTTACTCCAGACCAATACGCTGCCGTGCAGGCTGGTACTCTAGATGTCTCTACGTTGACCTCCCAGAAGCTCGCAAGTTGTTCCCGCGATACCTCCTTTGATGCTTTTGCCTTGAACTGTCGCTCTGTCAGTCTCGACCATGCCGGCCCGACTATTATCTACCTAGACATTCCTGCCTATGACGTCCACTATAATGACCAAATCATGCTAGCTGGTACAGAAGACTTCTACACCATCTCCACTATGCAAGAAATGACCCCAGCTGTCTGTGCTAGTGTCCCTACTCCTGCCGCGAATGCCGACTATGCTCCTACTACCTATCTTACTGATTCCCGTGATAGCAAAGTTTATGAAGTCAAGAAACTAGCTGATGGTAACTGCTGGATGACGCAGAACCTAGCTATTTCTGGTACGGCTATTGACTATACAAACTCTAATCTCCCAGCCGGAGCGAGCTATACCGTTCCAGAATCATCTACTGATGGCTGGTGCAATACTGCCGACGAGAGCTGTATGAATACCGCTAATGTCCTTGATGCTGGAAATGAAGATCATCCCGAATACGGCACTTACTATTCCTGGAAAGCTGCTACGGCAGGATACGGTACCTACTCTACTGCAAATGGCAACGTTTCTTACTCCGTCTGTCCGAAGGGCTGGAGATTACCAACTGGTGGAGCTAACGGTGCTTTCCAAGGCTTATATAATAAATACAATAGCGCCTCGGCTATGCTTAGTGAGGCTGGACCTAACTTCGCGCTGTCCGGCTACAGGTTCGGCGGCTCTACCAACAATCAGGGCGGCTACGGCAACTACTGGTCTAGTACGGCGTACAATGCTAACGGCGCATACAGCCTGGACTTGGGTAGTTCGAATGTCACCCCCGCGTACAACCACAGCAAGTACCTCGGCTTTACTGTCCGCTGTATCGCCGACAGCTTCTGGAATATTGCCGACATGCAGGAAATGACCAGCGACACTTGTGCCACCGCTAACACTCCTGCCGCCACCGCTACCAATATTGATACTGACGGCACTCACGCTGACGACGACTCTTACGTCCCACAACGCACATTGTGCGACAATCATTTTCAAGTCAATTAAAAGTTCTTGAATCTACCTGTAACGCTAATGCCATAGACATGAAGGGGAGCTTGTCCCCTTCATGTTCCGAGTTCCGAGTTCCAAAGACACCCCCCTGACCTCTGTTAAATAAACATTAACGGAACTATCGTATAAATTAATTATTCAAATATAAGGATTATGAAATGGAAAAAATTACAGTTGAAAAATATCATGGTATATCTCAGAAGTCAGGTAAAGAATTTGATTGTCTTCGTCTTAGTATCGGTGATTGGAGCTCTCTTGTTTTTCTTAAATCTGCTTTTGAACGCAAATACGTCTTTGAATTGCTCGATAAGTTAGGTAAATAGTTGATTGTCAGATTTATATATTATTTTATTGTCTATTATTCGTCGACAAAATGCTATTATAGCTAGATTAAATAAGTTAGAAGATTATTTTTTAGAATTAGTTGAGGAAAAATTATAATGTTAATACCATTAAATGATTTTAGATTACCAAATATGACACCGAAGCAGGGTTTAACCTATATGGAGTTTTTACAAACTACTAAAGTTCTTCGTATGCTTTATGGCATAGATTCTGCTAAAAAATACTTTACAGATAATCTATATCTGTGGTATAATGAAGATAACGCTTAAGTTTTCTTATTATTAACATAAATGGGAGAAAGGAATGGAATCTTCAGGCGGTATGACTGGCTTTATTACTGCTCTTACCACTGGTATCACTTCCGACATTCTTTGGACTGAAATTACTAAGGCTGCACCTTTTGTAATTACTGTCTTTGTTGTCGCTGTTGGTTATCGCATTCTTAGACGCGTTATCAACAAGGGCTCTAAGCTCAAAGCTGGTATCTAGTGAATCGGGTGGGTACTACCTAGAAACAGAAGTGCCAATTAAGGAAAAAGGTCATGGATATTGTTCAATACTTCGATACTACATTTTGGGAAATAGCGACGGCTTCTATTCGGCTAATTGTCCCTATACTTGCATTATTTTTAGTGTTCAGGCTTGTCCATGATACTATGTGGAGGTAGCACTGATGGAAATAGAATTGCCGTCAACTGGGTGCAATATCTTTTATGGGACATATGTCGACAATTATAGTTCTGACGGAAGAACTCGTACTCGTTACTATTTAAATGAAGGTAAACTTGTTGAAAATAACACCTCTTATTCCCAGTACAATTCTATTCCTTCCGGTGCTACTTGTTTAGATACAGGGGACTTGGTTTATAAACCTGAAATGGAGTTATATGTTCCCTTTTTGGCTAGTGGTTTATTAGTTTTTGTGCTAATTCTTGTGTATAAAATTTTTATAAAAAGGCTTTTGCCATGAGGTGTATAAAATGTTTGAACAATTTAAAAAAGTGCCGACTGATATTTGGGTTATGTTTGGTACTGCTTTCGCTCTCTTTTTGCTTATCTGGGTTGCTTTCGCCTATCGTTAGTGCTCTTGAACCTTCTTCTGTTTCTGGTTACAAGGGAAGTTCTGGCTTTTCTAATGTTATAGTTAATAATAAAGTTCCATCTAATGGTACGATTACAGCTGATTCTTCTGTAGCTAATTTATTTGATATTATTGTTTCACCATCTAATACTTTTGATTATGGTGCTGTCTCTTGGTCTAGTCCTCAATTTGTTATGAATCGTCCTTTAACTTTAGCAGCTAAAGAGTCATTTTATTTTAAGTTAAATTATTCTATTCTTTTATATAGTAATCCTGATGCTGGTGTCACTCCTAGTGCTTTATGTCTTGCTTCTACTTCTTATGATAATGTAAATATTTTTGTTACATCTTGTCAAGATTCTACTTCAAGTTCTATTACTAGTGTTGCCACTAGTAATATTTCTAATACAACATTATCTACTATAGTTTTGGAAGGTGTTATTACTAATAATAATAATTCTTCTTATACACTAAATAGACTTTCTTGGGCTGGTAAACTTCTTGGTGGTTTTGGTGCAGATTATATTTATGGTTATCTTCTTTTATCTGATATTGAGTTTTATAATATTGCTCCTAGTACTTCTGATGCCATTCAAGAACAAACTCAGCAACAGCAAGATTATCATGATCAAACTCAGCAAACTTTTGATGATGCTCAAGATACTGCTGATACTGATTCTGATTCTAGCTCTCAACAGGCTACTAGTTCTGGCACAACTCTTTTAGCAGGTTTTACTAGTTTTGTTGGTGCTTTGACTGGTGCAAGTGCCTCTAATTGCGTTATAAATGCTGATTTGGGTAATATGGATTTAGGTAACATTGATTTATGTCAATTATCTCCTCCACCTGCTTTTCAGGCGATTTCAAGCATTATGGTGATAGGCTTTACAGTGCCATTGTCGATAGCACTTGCTAAGAAGATGATAAGTTTATTTAGGAGTTTTCAAACGTAATGGATTTTACTACTGGATTAAAAATTGCTGTAAAAGCTGGGCTTATTGCTGTTGTGACTGTTGCAGTTATAGCTCTGTTTAATAATGTTCAGATTCCCGGTCTTGATTTTACTGTATTTGGTCAAGCACTTGGTAAAGGTCTTGCCATTCTTTATCATTGGTGTCCTGCTTGTGTTGTTGTAGTTCCTGTCGCTGTTGCTATGTTTGGTGTTTATTCTGCTATTCTTTTATTTGAATTTGCCATGATAGCTGTTCGTTGGGTATTTAAGGTTAATGAATAATGAAGATCTATTGGAACACTTTTGTTAAAAAATATGTTCGTCCACCAAAAAATCAATTCCCTACTGGTACAAGAGTATATAAAGGCTTCCAGGGTAGTGGCAAAACCTTATCAATGGTTAAATACGCATTTGATGTACAAAAAATTTACCCAAACTGCATTATAGTTTCTAATATAAAAATTAGTGGTCTGAACAATTATTTTTACATAGAAAATGACGAAGTTTTGAAGCAGGCTCTCGCGTATTCCAGTGGAACGCGAGGCATGCTTATTCTATTAGACGAAGCTCATCTTTATTTTAATAAGAAGACTGGCATTTCTCTTGACGTTCTTACTGCTATTTCTCAACAAAGAAAAGATCGTAAACGTCTTGTTTTTTCTTCCCAAATTTGGGAAGAATTGGACATTTCCCTTAGGAAACAGGTTAAGGAGATAGTTAATTGTAAATGCTTACTTGGTAAGATTCAAATTAATTCTATCTCTGACGGTGAAACTCTTACTTATAATAAGTTAGAAGGTGAATATCAGGCTAAACATATTACTACTGAAATTTTTAAACATTATAAATTACTCTACGACTGTTATGACACTCGTCAAAAAATCATATCTAATCAAGAATATAGCAGACAAAATTCAAACGTGCAGAACGTAACGTTCGCACAAAACCTAAAAATAAAGAAATAATTCGAGCGACTGCTTTCGTCTAGAAAGCAGCCGCAACTCAATACTTTTTGTAAAAAAAGTATTGACATTACCCTCCCCCCCCGATATAATGTTGGTAATGGTTAAAAGGAAGGTTGTTAAATCGCTTAAGGCTGGCTCTAATTCAAGAGAAGACCTTGAATATCTACAAACGCTTACGGCGGAAGATTTCCAGTATATGGAAAATCCCGACCTCTTGGAGAAATGGAATAGTCTGCAAAAAACACCCGGAAAAGTTCGTCAATTCACTTTTTCGCTTGTGAATAGAACACACCAGGTTTGTGAACGTGTAAAGTGTTTTCCGAAGTGGGCTTACATTCGACATGACAAAGACGATTCCGAGCATGTGCATTATCATTACTATATTGAGTTCCCAAATCCAAGGTCTTTTTCTAGTGTAGCAAATGACCTAGGAATCCCAGTAACAATGTTACAAAAAGTGTTCGACAAAAAAGGCATTTTACAATACCTCACACATGAAAACGCCCCTGATAAACATCATTATGAACAATCTCAAATTGTTACTAATATGGACTTTGAACAAGAAATTGATTCAGGTTATGATTTCATGCAATTAGCACAAGATTATTGGGATTTGCGTCATGGTAAATTAAACTATTTTGATTTTCTGGAAAAGTATAAAACGCACATTGTACGACATTCGAGACGGTAATTCCTACCGTGTGAGAAAATTGGCGGACGGGAATTGTTGGATGACGGAAAACTTGAGACTTGTTGGCTCTAAAAAGCTAACTTCTGCCGACTCGAACGTATCTTCTGACT
>JAFRAU010000031.1 GCA_017405245.1 Candidatus Saccharimonadota bacterium | reverse complement strand
TACCTACATCAGATGATGAATGACGGCAAGATTAAGTGGATTTTGACTGATGGCAGAGATTATAATTCAGATGACGATATCATGTTTGATGTAGAATCCAGTATGGATGCGAAATTCCGTAAGGATCTAATGAAAAATGTTCGCCGCGGTATTTATTCTAAAGCAGAAAAAGGCTGGATGCCATGTATCCCGCCAATTGGATATATGAACGACTACCGAGAAAAGACTATTGTAAAAGACCCGGAACGCTGGGATAAAGTCCGTCAACTATTTGATAGATTTTTAACAGGAACCGTGACCGTTGCCGAGCTCACGCGATACGCCGACCAAGAACTAGGATTAAAAACCTATCCTCGTAGGAAGAGTGGCGGAAAAGCTTTATCTCACTCAAGCGTAAGAAATATGCTCACAAACAAATTCTATACCGGAAGGTTCAAATATGGAGCTAAAGAATATGATGGAAATCAGCCTGTGATGCTTTCTGTGCAAGAATACGAACGAATCCAACAGCTTCTAGTGGACCAAAGTCATAATACCCGACCAAAGAAACAGCTTCGTCCATTTATTTTTAGAGGATTAATCAAATGCGGAGAATGCGGATACGCTGTCACTTCTGAAACTAAAACGAAAAAGCAGAAAAACGGTAATATTCATACTTACACATATTGCCACTGCACCGGAAAGTGTAAAACACATAAGTGCTCACAGAAGAGCATCCATGTTTCAGAAGAGAAGCTAATCGCACAAGTTAAAGAAGAGCTAGCAAAATACACCATCGATGACGACTTCTTTAATTTAGCTATCAAGGCATTAAACGAAGAAGAAGAGATGAAGATTAAAGATCAGAATATGAAGACCCGAGAACTACGCAGACAGTATGATGCTAGAAAAAATGAGCTGGATAATCTCCGTAGGATGCGTTACAAGAACGAAATTACTGACACTGCCTGGTTCAATACGGAATCACAATCCCTAGAGAAAGAGATGGAAAGATTACAGAACTCTATCGATGCAGTAGCTAATGCTGGTAAAGAGTGGCGCAGGGTAGCCGATGATATATTCCTGTTTGCTAGATATGCGAAAGAAGACTTTGATAGCGGAGATTTGGAGCGTCGGCAATATGTATTGAAGACACTAGGCGCAGAATGGACGCTTCTCGGGTCGAACCTAACATTTACCCCTGTTAAATATCTCGTGCCAATCAAAAAAGCCATCTCCGAACTTTCAACTAATACGGAAATGGCTCGAACCTCTAAACAACAGGGGTCAGAGGACGATATTTATGGTCTTATTAAACAATGGTACACCGGATAGGATTCGAACCTACGACACCTAGTTCCGAAGACTAGTGCTCTAATCCACTGAGCTACCGGTGCTTGTATTGTGTTATATAGCTGGTACACCCTAGTGAAAGAAGTCGCAACTATGCTAAAGGCAGATTTGATGGACGGAATTTGCCCATCTTATCTGATTTTCTCTCATTAAGGTATATCTATATTATACCACATTTGCGGTGAAAATTAGTGTTGTATCTGTAAAATGATAGAAAAGTACGCTCAAAAACTAAAATATTTTTTGCAAAAGTGCTAGGGGGTCATTCCCACTATATTTTTTATAGGGGGGCAGACCCCCAAAGTTTATATTCTATGACCCATGCGAAGCTAGGGATATTTAGGGTTACTATTCGGTATTATCCATAATAGCGCATCTATAGATAATGTAAGAGGTTTTATTTTTATGAAACATGGTTTACTTTTGGATAAACAAGACCTGCATGCTATAGATATCCGTCCTATGCTAGAAAAGCTATTCTCAGGTGAATAATTTGAGATTAGGTTCTTTGGCGTAGGTAAGATTAGACATCGTCCCGATTATGGCCAAGAGATTTTCGATAAGTCAATCCGGTTCTCTGATAATTTGCGTCGCATTCGCAACAATCTAGCACGGCAAAATATCACATATATTGAAGTCGGCAAGTCAAAAATCCGTGATAGTGATGTTTGCAAGAATTGCGGAAGTAAAGACTACGGATACTTATCGATGCGCACAAGACCGCTAACAACTATTGACAAATTCGCTTATATGGAGTATCATTAAGAGCGCCTCGGTCTGGATTTGTTCCCGCCGAGGTTTTTTGTTTTGAAACCAGAGTGGCGATATACGCCTTTTGAGGTAAAAAGAACTTTATGTTTAATTGTCTTGAATAATACAATTTTCCTTAAGGACTGATTGTAATTTTGCTTTTTCTTCGGAAGTGACTGTGAGCTTATACCTATTTTTGATTTGAATCTGCTTGATTGCGTAAGTACAGAGAAAATTGGTATTTGCAGGTTGCCAATCAACAATATTTTTGCTACCTTTACTCTC
>JAFRAU010000030.1 GCA_017405245.1 Candidatus Saccharimonadota bacterium | reverse complement strand
TTAGTTTCAAATTATCCGTCATCCAACAATTCCCATCCGCTAGCTTCCTGACAGTATAGGAAACAGCATTGGAACCGCTAGCAGGATTGCTTGCCGTCCCTGTTCCATCTATCCCACGATAGTCGTACAATGTGCGTTGTGCGAAGTGGGGAACTAACAGACATTATTTTAGTTGCGCACAATCGTTTTGCAACATAATTATCCGCTCTCGTCAAGCAATTCTATACAATGTTTTAGCAAATATTGCTAATTTTCTGCCACAATCTTGCTCGACAATCAAATTCCTATAAAAACCATTGACTTTTTACATATTCTGTGATATAATGTAATCACATACATATATTAAGTTAATTTTTGGGAGTTTTTATTATGGATTATAATTCATATGATGGCGCTGAGGACAAACAGCAGCGCACCCGTATTATCATTATTACCACGGCAATCGCAATTATTGTCTTAGGTATTGCCGCCTGGGCTATTATTGCCATCGTTGGCAGTCGTGCCCCAGAAGTAGCAGAAACTACTCCAACCGTCGCTGTTGATGATGCTACTTCTCGCGAAAAGACCAAAGAAGAGCAGCCTGCCCCAGTAACAGAGGGCGTAACAAAAACCACCGCTCCGGCTGCTACTAATACTAAGGCTCAGGAGACTGTTCCGGAGACTGGTCCAGAAGAACTTCTTCCAGGAGCGTTAGTAGCAGGTCTTGGCACAACTTATGTTGCTTCTAGGAAACTTGCCAAAGCCCACGCTAAGTAAGGTACTCTAATTCTCCCAAGCTAAACTAAAATATATTTTAACCAAAATTAAAAATTAAGCAAAAGATGGCTAGATTTAGCCATCTTTTTGTGTTATAATAAACATAGGAAGCTTAAATTCGCTATGGCTTGCAAAGATTAGTCAGCTATAAAAAGTCTCGCAGGCCTAAATTTACAAAGTTTCTAAGTTATTATGCCCGAGTGGTGAAATTGGTATACACGTATGCCTTAGGAGCATATGCCGCAAGGCGTGCTGGTTCAAGTCCAGTCTCGGGCACCAAGCTTGAATTTGTTGGCTCGAAAGAGCCATTTTTTTGATTCCGTCAGTATTTTCTCAAAATTACCACTACCATTTTTTAAGCATTAGTGCTAAAATAGCATTAATGTTATGTTCAGTGAGGGTGGAAAGTGAATAAAATCGCCAAATATCTCAATCAGCAGCTAATTGGCAATGTTTTTGACTCAGCACCTATCTTAGAAGGCTATTCTACTGATCGCTCTGCACTAAAAATTACTCCTCGCATGGTCGTAGTTCCGGAAAACGTTAGCGACGTTCGTCGCACAGTTCGTTTTATCTCGCAGCTCGCATCTAAGTCCGTCCATATTCCAATTACGGTAAGAGGTAGCGGCCTAGATAAGACCGGTGCAGATCTTGGTAGTGGTCTAGTGCTCTCGACTGAGCATCTTAATAAAATTCTGGAAATTGACGATCATGCTCGCCTTGTCCGCGTTCAAGCTGGCGTCACCCTCGGTCAGCTCAATTCCGCCCTGGCACTTTATGGTCTTCATGTCCCTATCTTGGCGGACCCTAGGGAAACAATCGGTGCTCTAATTTCCAATTTTACAACTGATTCTGCCGCCGGCAAATACAATGGTATTTATTACTACGTCGATTGCATCGAAGCCGTTACATCCACAGGCGATACTATCCAGACCGGTCGCTTCTCTCGTCATTTGCTCAGCCAAAAAACCAGACTCACATCTTTTGAAGGTTCACTATATCGCGAGACTGACAAGCTAATTGACAGCAATTCTGATTTGATTTCAAGTCTTGGCGCCAGGAGTACCATTGATGCGGCCGGCTACCAGATGATTACACAGGTTGTCAGGGAAAATACCCGCAGTTTTGATTTATTGCCTTTATTCTATGCAGCACAGGGCACGCTCGGCATTATTACAGAGGCAATTTTGCATTGCGAAGTCTATCAGCCCCAGGTTCGTCACTTTGTGGCCGCATTTGAGTCAATAGGCGCAGCCCTCTCCTATATAGAGTCGATTGCTTACCTCATTCCAGAAGAGCTTAACCTCTATGATGCGCGCATTTTCAAGACTGCCGCAGAACATGGCAAGGACCCAGCGCTTTTTGCGCCAAAGTTTAATAAGGGCTATATGGTCTGGGTGGCTTTTAACGATAAGCCTAGAAAAACCAACAAAAAGTTGCAAAAATGCCTGAAACTTCTCCCAGATAATGCTGCCGCCGTTATGGAAACAGATGATAATACCACGGATTTTCAGCGGCTAAATTCTGCCATCGTCAGCTATCTCAATGATGATGTCAGAGGAGAACGCGTGCCTTTTATTGATGATTTTTATGTCGCGCCAGATCATCTCTCTAACTTTTTGACAGATTTAAGGACGCTTGAAAAAGCCGAGAAACTGGAACTTCCGATTTTTGGCTCATTCTCTACTAGTAATTACAATTTGCGCCCAGATATTCAGCTCAACTCAGTCGAAGGTCGCCAATTTATCGTCAAA
Source organism: Candidatus Saccharimonadota bacterium (assembly GCA_017405245.1). GTDB lineage: Bacteria > Patescibacteriota > Saccharimonadia > Saccharimonadales > Saccharimonadaceae > Nanosyncoccus. The sequence continues at coordinate 11,831 of JAFRAU010000030.1, read as the reverse complement.
TTTATGAAAGAATTTAACGAACTTCTAAAAGAGCACGGCGGTTCTCTTACTGGTGGCTCGCCAGAAGGTAGAATTAAGGCTACTATTACCAATCAGGAACTTTCAGACGAGGAAATAGAGCTTTATGACAAGATAAAGACCATCTTTGATCCAAACCAAATTTTTAACCCTGATATTAAGCTCGGTGCTACCCCTAATGCTACCGTCCGCCATATTCGTACCGGATACAATAACGGCGTTACGACAATCTAGTAGGCAATGTACTGAGGGCGGGCAGAAGCGTAAGGGTATTTTCTGCTCTTAGAAGAGCAGCGCCCTGTATCTAAAAGCTGGTTAATACCTTGCGAGTACCGTTCAGTCGGGCGCAGCAAGGATTAAGTAGCTTTTAGATACAGGCGAGATGCGACCAGAGTAGAAAATACCCTTACGCTCCTGCCCCCACTATCTGCCATACTACTACTATAATTACATTCCTCCTGCTTAAATCTCGCAATATGTGTTATAATATCTCTTATGAAGACTACACTAAAAAACTTATCAGATACCAGGGTGGAAATTAAAGTTACACTAGAAAAATCAGAACTAAAAGAAGCCAGGGAAAAAGCAGTCACTAGATTAATCAGCGAGGTTAAACTTCCAGGATTTCGTAAAGGTAAGGCCCCAGCCGAAATCGCCGAGAAACAGCTAAATCCTAACGATATTAACCAGACCGCACTAGATATTGCCGTACGCACTGCTGTGCCAAAAGCCTTTATGGACAGTAAAAAGAACCCACTAGTCATTCCAGAGGTCAGCGTTACCAAGTTTGTGCCAGATGAGAGCGTGGAATTTACCGCGACGGCTGATATTCTGCCAGAAGTTAAAATTGGCGACTTCAAAAAACTTGGCGTCAAAAAGGAAACCGCCAAGGTAAAAGCAAAAGATGTTGACGACGTTCTAGCAAATATTTCTAAGGCGTATGCAGAGAAAAAAGCCGTGAAACGTGCCGCAAAGATGACTGATGACGTCATTATTGATTTTACCGGTAAAAAAGATGGCAAGCCGTTTAAAGGCGGTTCAGCTCATGACTTTACTCTTGGGCTTGGTTCACATCAGTTTATTCCAGGCTTCGAGGAAGGTATCGTCGGGCACGAGCCAGGTGATAAATTTGAAATTCCTCTGACTTTCCCTAAGGATTACCACGCCAAAGAAATGGCCGGCAAGAAAGTCGTCTTTGAGGTCTTACTAAAACAGGTAAACGAGGTGAAAACCCCTAAAATTGATGACGAGCTTGCCAAAAAATGTGGTCCATTCAAGACGCTTGACGAGCTAAAAGCTGACATCAAGAAAAACCTCGCGGCGCAAGATGAGCATCGCTTGACAGAAAAGTATAAAGATGACCTAGTAGAGGCACTTGTCGCCAAATCTAAGGTCTCTGCTCCGGAAATTCTTATCAAAGACCAACTTCGCTATATCAAGGATGACATTTCTAGGAATGCCGCTTCCTCTGGTGCCACCTTTGAAGATTATTTAAAACAGACTGGTCAAAAAGCAGAAGATTGGGAAAAAGAAGCACGTAAAATCGCCGAGTCTCGCGTTAAGGCATCCCTGGTTTTACAGATTTTAGCACGTGACCAAAAAATTACCGTCTCAGACGAGGAAGTATCCGCCAAGGTGACAGAGTTAAAAGATGTTTACAAAAAATCGCCAGAAGCATTAAAAAATCTCAAAGACCCAAGAGTCCGCCAAGATCTCAAAAATCGCATGACGATTGAAAAGACCTTAGAATTTCTAATTGACGCCAACAAATAGCCGCTAAAAACGTGGTGATAGGCAGCGTTTTCCTAGTGTAAACTAGGACTGGCAAATTGCGTCATAAATGCTTGACTTTAATAATAAAGTGTGATATAATGGTAGTAATAGTATCAATATTATTATATTTTGGGAGTCATTATGATCAAAGATTTAATTAAACTATACAAAGAGAGAAGGGAATTAACCCTACTCGAAATCACTTATTTCACTCTTTCCGTCATTACTTTTGCTGTTGCCGGTATTATTGCGCTATTTAATCAATCCTTAGGCGTAAGCATCCTAATCGTACCGCTAATCGCTTTGATTGCTGGTGTGGTAAATATCGTTGCTTGGTCTGTCGTAAAATTAGTGATCGAATCTCTAATTAACCGAAAAAACGCTGACAAAGCTGCTGATAAACCAGCTAAAACCATTAAAAAATAAAAATATCTGTCAAGAAATAGACCACGCGGCGTGGTCTATTTTGTTTTTGCACTTGACATCGAACCATAAGTGATATAAACTGAAAGTATCAATAATCCATAAGGAGAAATAATGCAAAATCTAACAACAAACCAAGCCATCGCCGCTGGCGGAATAGTGGGCGGCATGATGACTCTATTCATCATTTTTGGCATTGCTATTGCCGTATTCGGCATCATAGCCGGATGGAAAATTTTCCAGAAAGCTGGGCAGCCAGGCTGGAAAGTCTTAATCCCTATCTATAATCTCTACATCGCCTTTAAGATCGTCGGCATGAATTTCTGGGGCTGGTTTGTCGCGCTATTCGGCACCTATCTTTTGATGTGCCTCACCGGTAATATGGGCATGGTTACTGATGCTAATGGTCAAGTCGTCGAATTATCCATGAACGCTTGGGGATGGATTTTCTTCTGTGCCTATGCAATTCTATCAATAGCAGTAGACATTATCTACTCCATTCGTCTTGCTAAGGCTTTCAAGAAAGGTGCAGGCTTCGTAGTCGGCCTCATACTCTTGCCTTACATTTTCTCACTAGTTCTCGGCTTTGGCTCCGCTAAATACGATAAGAAAATCTTAAAAGACTAGTTAGACTAAAAACGGCGGCAAAACCGCCGTTTTTTGATGCTTGCATTTTTATCCCACCTATGCTAAAATATATCTAAGAGTTTCAGACTTGATTTTATTGCTGTAAAAACCAAGTCAAAAGAGCAAGCGGGGCCTTACCACCTCTGTTTGCCAAAGTCGATACTAATTTAATTATAAGGAATTTTAATGCCAACTATTAATCAGTTGATTCGGAAGCCTCGTAAAAAGGCTACCAAAAAGTCCAAGGCCCCAGCACTTGGCTCCATTGTTAATACCTTGAAAACTCGTTACTACAACCAGCCAGCTCCCTTAAAGCGTGGTGTTTGTATCAAGGTTACTACTAAGACCCCAAAGAAGCCTAACTCCGCTCTCCGTAAGGTTGCTCGTGTGCGCCTTACTAATGGCCAGGAAGTTTGGGCCTATATCGGTGGTGAGGGTCACAATTTGCAGGAGCACGCTGTTGTGCTAGTCCGCGGTGGACGTGTCCCAGATCTTCCAGGTGTACGTTATCATATTGTACGCGGTACTCTCGACCTTCAAGGTGTAGATGGTCGCAAGCAAGGCCGTTCTAAGTACGGCGCTAAGAAGGAGGGTAAGTAGTCATGCCACGTAAAGTTACTGCATCATTAACTAGAAAAGTTAATCCAGATAGAAAATATCAGTCCATCTTAGTTCAGCGTCTTATCAATAAGTCCATGCTAGATGGCAAGAAACAAGCCGCAGAACGCGCTGTCTATGCTGCCTTAGAGGGTGCCGCTAAGAAATTGAAATCAGAGGACCCAGTGGAAGTCTTTGAGAAAGCTCTTGCTAATGTTTCTCCGGATTTTGAGGTTAAGTCCCGCCGTGTAGGTGGTGCTAACTATCAGATTCCATTTCCAATTTCTGGTCACCGTCAGCAACATTTTGCCTTTTCTTGGCTAGTCCAGGCTGCCCGCGCTCGCTCTGGTATGCCGTATGCTAAGCGCTTAGAGGCAGAAATTATTGATGCCTACAACGAGACCGGTGCCGCCTTCAAGAAGAAGGAAGACTGTCACCGTATGGCTGAGGCTAACCGCGCTTTCGCGCATTTTGCTAGAAGCTAACGTCTTTCGCGTGCAAGAAAAATCCCCTAGGCCAAATGGCCTAGGGGTGTTTTGATGGGCTTTGACTGGCCAGTGGGTAAAACCAGCCGGTGCTTTTTCGGGCAGTCGCAGTCGAGCAAACTTATTCGATTGCTCTTTCCGGCAACGGCTCTACCGGCATATTATGCGAGTTTAACCGGTAACCGTTTTTGATATCATCTTTCCAGTTACCCTTTCGCATTGCCAGCTCCAACGCTCTGACGACCTTATGATACTTCGGTCGATTGCTAGCTTCGCCAACGATTTCCGGGTTATACTCGAACACAACGTCGGAAAACGCCTGCAAGAACTTGCAGACACTACCGTCGTTGCTAGGAAACCTAGCTCTCGCGAAGCTGTCCAGTTTCTCGTTAGAGCCGGAAAGCTTGGCCCACAGATATTCCAGAACAATGTTAAACCCTATAAACTGGTTTTTGTTCTGAATCGCCTGCGGCAGAAAGTTTTCTGACAGGAACGCCCTAGACAAAGCCCGGTGGTAATGCTCCTCCGGCTTCCCCGGATAAAATCCGTCCAGGATAAACTCGGTGGCGAGCGGATAAATGATATTCTCCGCTTTCAGCTTTTCCGGAGCATAGCTCATCAGCCAGTCCTCGAACCGACCATAATAGTTCGTGAGGTCGGTCGCATGCTTTATCAGCTGGTCGTAGTATTTCTTGGAAATCCCAAGGTACTGCGCCGTGTCGGTTTTTACCGGTCTTTTCCCGATAAAAACTGTCGCGACCACTGTACCGGTCAAGGCTAAGAGCATGTCTCCTTCTAGACCGGTCATTTCCGCCACTTCTTTCAACTGTCTTCCATCAAAATCGTTTTTCATTAAAGAACACCCCCTTCTGGTGAATTTTTGTAGTTATTATCTTAGCAAAAAATCACTAAAATAACAACCCATACCTTCATTATATCACACTTATGCTAAAAAGTCAACAGTAGCATTATCTTCTAGCTTGTGATACAATAAACGTAAGTATATTTAGGAGGTACAATGATTAGAGTAGCAATTAATGGGTTCGGCAGAATTGGGCGTAACGCCTTTAAGATTGCTTTTGAGCGTCCAGACATGGAGGTAATCGCCGTCAACGACTTAACTGACACTAAGACTCTCGCACACCTCTTAAAACATGATTCTTCCTATGGTACTTATATGCGAAATGTCACCTTTGACGACGAAAATATTATCGTAGAGGGTAAGGTCATCCGGGTACTCTCAGAAAAAGATCCAGCCGCTTTACCATGGAGAGACATGGGGATAGATGTCGTCATTGAGTCTACTGGCCTCTTTACTGACCCAGCTAAGGCTCATGCTCACATTGATGCTGGTGCCAAGAAAGTCGTCCTTTCTGCTCCGGCTAAGGGCGAGGGCGCTAAGACCGTAGTTCTCGGTGTTAATGAAGATGTTATCACCGCCGACGACGTCATTATCTCTAATGCTTCCTGTACTACTAACTGTATCGCTCCGGTAATGCGTGTCCTAGAAGACAATTTCGGTATCGACAAGGCGATGATGACTACCGTTCACTCTTATACCGCCTCTCAGCGTTTACAAGATGCTCCGGCTAAGGACCTCCGCGAGGCTCGTGCCGCCGCAGAAAATATCGTCCCCACCACTACTGGTGCTTCCAAAGCCGCTGCGCTCACTATCCCGTCTCTTAAAGGTAAGTTTAATGGCCTTTCTGTTCGTGTACCGACCCCAGTAGTCTCCCTGTCGGACATTACCGCCGTCTTAAAGCGTGATGTCACCAAAGAGGAAATTAACGAAGTCTTTAAGAAGGCTGCCGCTGAGGCATATTATGAAGGCATCTTAGGAGTTACAGAGGAAGAGCTAGTTTCGATAGATTTCCGTGGTAATTCTCACTCTGCTATTGTTGATTTGCCTCTTACAGATGTCGTTGGTGGTAATCTTGTCAAAGTAGTTGCTTGGTATGATAATGAATGGGGCTATTCTAACCGTCTAGTAGAGCTTACGGCTGATTTTGCCAGTTTTAGTACTGAGTCACCCCAAGCAGTAGAATCTCAGGCGGAGGACTCGGTCTCCCAGGCGGAGTCAAATACCCCAGAATCCGTCGCGCCAAGCCCGGAAGCAAAGGAAACTGAGAACTAGTAATGGCACAGGAAATTTTCATCGGGTCAGACCACCGTGGCTATGAACTAAAAAATCAGATAGTAGCCGCCCTTTCTGGTGCCGCCCAGTTACCTGATGAGAACATCGAGTCGGCAAGCGATTTCACCGTTTCAGACCTAGGTCCTTTTAGCTATAATCCAGATGATGACTATAATGATGCTGCCGTCTTAGTCGCGCAGGCCGTCAGAGAACACCCTGGGAGTATGGGAATCCTTGTTTGTGGTTCCGCCCATGGTGTTGCTATCCAGGCTAACCGGATAAGGGGCGTCCGGGCTATTGCCGCCTACACTCCGGCCCTCGCAGAGATAGGACGTCTTCATAATGACGCTAACGTGCTTTGTCTCTCGGCCGATTTTACCGGCAAAGTTACAGATGATTCCGTCAAAAATCCTAGCGCCAGCCAAGTTTCGCTCATAAAAGACATTATCACTACTTTTCTTGACACTAAATTTTCTGGCGAGGAGCGCCATGCACGCCGCAACCGTCGCTTAGATGACGAAATAAACGGAGGAATCTCATGATTACTACTCAAATCGTCCCTACTATTCTTACTAATAGTCCAGACCAGTATAAGGCCTTAATTACTAAGTTTCAGCCCTTTGCCAAGCGTGTCCAGGTAGATATCGCTGATGGTACTTTTGCACCAGCAATCACTATTCCGGTCAACAATGTCTGGTGGCCACAGGGGTGGGAGATTGATTTACATATGATGGTGGTGCGCCCTACGGAGCATTTACCGATTATCTTACAGCTAAAACCTTCGCTCTGCATTTTTCACGCTGAGACCGGGGAAGATTTGCTCCCATTATTTGACCAGCTACATGCTGCCAATATCAAGGCTGGCGTAGCTCTGATGAAACCGACCTATCCTGGCTCAGTCCGTCAATTTATTGAAAAAGCAGACCACGTTTTAGTTTTTGCCGGAGAAATTGGCAAGCAGGGAAGTCAGGCTGATATGCTCCAAACAGAGAAAATCCAACTAATTAAAGACATTAATCCTAACGTCGAAGTTGGCTGGGACGGTGGGGCAAATCTCAAAACCGTTCGTGCTATCACTCATGCCGGGGCAGATGTTATTGATGTAGGCTCTGCTATTACTAATGCCGACGACCCTAAGGCTATGTTTGACGCTCTTACAGCTGACCTAGATAAGAGAGGAGTAATTTTGTAATGGCTCGAATGGTCTCCATTGGCTCTGCTTTGCAAGATATTTACCTTATTGACCATGATGATTTTGCTCCCACAAATGTATATAGTGCGACTACCACTACGCACGAGAGTCTTTTTGGTGAACTAAAAATTGGCACCAAGGTAGACATTGACCGTATCTCTTATGAAGTTGGTGGCGGTGGTACTAATGCCGCAGTCACTTTCTCACGTCACGGGCACGAGGTTGCTTTTATTGGGAATATCGGCCACGACCCAGCCGGGGATGCCGTGCTCTCCTGCCTAGACAAAGAGGGGATTGACAGCTCCTACGTCTCTTTCACCCCTAAAAAATCTACCGGTTGCTCTGTAATTTTACTTGACACACACACTGGTGAACGCACTATTTTGACCCACCGCGGGGCATCAGCCAAATTCGACAATCTCAGCGAGGACACCATCGCAGAAATACATCCTGACTGGCTCTACGTTACTTCTCTCAGAGGAGATATTGATACTCTAAGGCGTTTTTTCAAAAAAGCCAAAGAGGAGGGGGCAAAAGTAATGTTTAACCCTGGAAAACTAGAACTAGCAAAGCGTTCTCAGTTGACAAATCTACTAAAATATGTTGATATATTGCTAGTCAATAAGTCTGAGGCTAAGGAAATCGTTCCTGGCACCATCTTGACCGAACTCGTGTCGCGCCTGTCTAACTACGTCCAAACAGTTATTATCACTGACGGTAGTAGTGGCGCTATCGCGACTGACGGTAAGAATACCTATCGCTTTGGTATCTACGAAGATTTACCAGTTAAAGATACCACCGGGGCAGGTGATGCCTTTGGCTCAGGCTTTTTGGCCCATTTTGCCGCTGGGCACTCTTTTTACGACAGTCTAGTTTTTGCCTCGGCTAATTCTACTTTTGTTGTTACTATGCTCGGAGCCAAAAAAGGTATTTTAACGGGTAGAGAAAAGCTGCATCAGATGCCAATAGAAGAAGTAAAGTAGATATTATAAAATAGAAAGGTATAAATGTCAAATAATAACGACTGGGCCACAGAGCCAGAAAACGCTAAAAACTCTCAGGAAGCCACTAAATCTAGCGAAGAAGCTGCGAGTAGCCATCAAGACACTTCCGGGGAACGCTCGGAAGCTCCTATTAGGTCTCACGTTTCACACTTCTCTTCTGGCCTTCCGCCAGCCATGGATTTTAGAACGCCTCCTAAAAAGCATATTACACTAAGTAGTGATGCTATTCCGGAAAAACCCATTGAACCATCTTCCGAGAAAAATCGTACGGCCCTGCAAAGAGAGGTAAGGGAGCTTAAAAAAACTTTGAGCGACGAGGACGTTGCCCGTGCGCTTGCCTATGAATACGACCTAGACCGAGGACTGAATCTTCTTCGTACCTTCTCTCAGGGCGTTACGGCCTTTGGCTCTGCCCGTGTCCGCGAGGGTGACAAGTATTACGATAAGGCCAGGGAACTAGGGGGCTTACTAGCTAGAAACGGCCACACTGTTATTACTGGTGGCGGCCCAGGTGTAATGGAAGCCCTAAATCGCGGTGCTTATGAATTTGGCGGTCGCTCCGTAGGGCTGAATATTACCTTAGAGCACGAGCAATTTGCTAACCAATACTTAACTGATACTATGGAATTTCGCTATTTCTTTGCCAGAAAGGTCATGCTTTCCATGGCCAGCAAAGTTTACGTCTATTTCCCAGGTGGATTTGGTACTTTCGACGAGTTTGGCGAGATTTTATGCCTCATGCAAGAAAACAAAATGCCTCGTATGCCGCTTTTTCTCTTTGGCAAGTCCTTCTGGAAGCCAATCGACAAGTTTTTCAAAACCAAACTCTTATCAGACGGTTTCATCAATGCTCCGGATTTGCGCATTTATACCATCACTGACGACCTAAATGACATTGTTGAAGCCGCCAACAAGATGGGCCACCCTAAGATTGACGAAAACCTATACGATCACTTCGTTGAGCGTGAACACTCGCGTAATCCTATGGAGTAGGAAAATATTGAATTACGACGTATGGCGGGGTTGGCAAGTGCAGGCTAATTTTTAGCTCCGGAGTCTACTTGTTGCAACCCCCTCCCTATTCCTAATTTCTCTCAATAGATTTCTCGCGGCTAATAAAAATATAACTTGCTAGGCGGGTCTGCGGCGCGGATGGGACGCGTACTCGACCCGTAGCAAGTTATATTTTTATTGGCTCGAAATAATATTTCGAGAAACCAGGAACTGGGGGAGGGGTTGCAACAACTCCACCGGCTCCACCAAAGCCCGCCGGTATCCGCTTTCGTATATATTAGGTGGGAGATATTATTGGAATACAGGAGAACTATACTACTATAATGTATGGGGTGTCTGGTGGATGTCAACAGCAGCAAACTCAACACAGAGCTATAACCTTGGCATGTCTACTGGATCATTAAGCCCGACAGGGAATGCGGCGGACAGATATGTCGGCTTCTCTCTCCGTATCAAGGAATAGCAACACAACGGACGGAAAACCCGCGGCTCTTGTTGCGGTAGTCCTGGGGGTAGACGCTACTTGTATCGAAGTCCAGATTGTACGCGGCGATACTATTGCTAGTATAAGGACTAGCCGACCAGTAGAAACCGTTGGACATATTGAGCCGACTGCCGGAGTAGTAGTCGCCGACCGCAGTATAGGATAGAGGTGCAGCTTTTATCTTATCGGGTGTAGTGGCAGAGTAGGTATCTACTATGCTCTGGAAGCTTGGAGCGGTATTGGAACCACCGTTAGGCAATTTCCAGCCCTTAGGACAGATGGATTGGGAGATGGTAGGACTTGCAGTTTGTGTTCCTTGTCCAGCAGTGGCGGCGTACCAAGGGTAGTACCAGTTACCACCATTTACATTAGCCTTAGTATTAGCATTAATTGCTTCATTAAAGTCATCTCCGGCCCCATCACCTGTTGGAGTCCAGCTAGTTTCTCCACCAGAGAATGTACCGACACGGATTGCTTTGTTGTTGGTAAGGGTGAGTTTTAGGTTCTCTGCCATCCAACAATTACCATCAGCCAACCTCCTCACGGTATATGTTCTTTTGTTAGAGCCTGTGGCAGGAGAGTTGGCAGTACCAGTACCATCAGTGCCACGATAGTCTATTAGAGTAGTTTCCGGTACGTAACTAGTATCCTTATCGTATGCACCAGTAGTATCTGATGTAGTGGCTGATGTTGCCGGGGTAGTAGCAGAGGAGCAGACACTAGGAGTCATGTCCTGCATATAAGTGATAGTGAAGAATGCAGGGGCAGATTGTTCCCACTGTGCGGTTAATGTAACACTAGGGCTACTAGGTGTAAGCGTAACAGTGTCTCCTGGTTGATAGGTGGTCCCATCAGACCCTAAGTATCCTTTGAAGTTATAATTAGTCCTGGTTGGAGTAGTAGAAGGAATGGTATAGGTATATGGATTATCACCAGTGGCAGCAGTATGGTTAGCAGGACAATTAGAGCCGGAGTTACAGTTATAGGTTATAGAATAGTTATATTGTATCCAAACAGCATAGAGGGTAAGAGAAGCTTTGACATCAGACAAATCACTCATATCTTCTGCAATAATAGTACACTTATCTCCGGCTACGTAGAGTCCATCTGTACCACTACCGGCAGTACCAGTATTGCTACATAGTCCGACATTAGTACCAGGAGTATAGCTAGCCTTTGGAGACCAACCTAGAAAGGCATAGCCACTTCTTTCTGGAATAGTACTAGGTATAGTTAAGGCCGCACTGGTCGCCATCACCGTAGAAGTAACCGGATTTGGCATATTAGTAACTGTACTACTACCAGCATTAGCATTAAAGTTCAGTGTATACCCCACATACGGAGGATTAGCCGCAGCAGTAAAGAGTAGAGTGTTAGAATAAGTACCAGCTAGAATACTAGTGTCAGTATTAACACCAATAGTGACTGGTGTCATACTGGATTCGGTAGCAGTCTTCACGTCAGAACGAAGAGTAGCTGTATCTCCATATACTGGTATAGCGTTATAGGTACCGGCTGTGTCTAGTTCAGTGAGGCTATATCCCCACTTGTCTACGTAGGGGTTAGGAGAGGCAGTAGTACTAGGAGAGGAAAAAGCTGATTCAGTAACCCCACTTACTGGTAGAGTAGCGATTACATCCGAGATAGTACTATCACTATGTACTAGACTAGAAGTATAGTTATTGTTATGGTCTTTACCCATACTTGTCATATAGAGATTGTATCCTGATGGGTTAGACGTAGCTACGTCTATAATACTAGTGTCTTTATTGAAGCTTCCGGTTGGAGTAGGAGTTAGCTCTAAGTCTAGACTCTCTATCGCATTAGCAGCAGTGCTATCTAGGGTCCTGACCGCTAACCCTTCTGTTAAGTTTACCGTGATGATAGAAGATGAACCAGAGACTTGGGAGTCTGCGTAGGCGTTACCAAATGTTCCAACCACAACAAAGGAGGTAATAATGCCACAAAGAAAAAGTAATTGTTGCGCTACGTGTTCCTTGGTCCGAAGAAAAGATTTACTATCTCTTTTCCTTTGAGTTAATAGACCAAAGAGTCTGTTTTTATGATTAGAGTAATTTTT
>JAFRAU010000029.1 GCA_017405245.1 Candidatus Saccharimonadota bacterium | reverse complement strand
TTACGGTTGTGTTAGATAAGCTTATAACACAACAACTCTGGCTTACGTCAGGCGTAACAATAAGCTAAAAACCAAATCTGACGATGATTTGCACAACTAAGTTGTTAAACCGAAAAAAGCCCGCCCGAGTGGCGGATTTTTGGTATAATAAAAATATAAAGGAGGCAATAATGCCTAAAATTGAAGAATCTAGTCCCGTAGTAGGAGCTTATATAGAAGACTTGCGCGGAGAAGAAGGAGAAAACAAAAACCCCTGGACTATGCTTGAGGAATTAGCTGGTGACATGTCAGCATATACAGTAGGTGATGACGGTATGTATTATTACCGACAAGGTGCAGCAATGACTCGTTTTCAGCAACTAGCTAAAGAGGCTAGGGCAAATGGCGATACCGCAAAAGCCAATTATTACAGAGACTGGATGCGACAAACCCTTGAAGATAACCCTATAGATATTTCGCAAGAAGATTTCTCTCGGCTTAGCGACGAGGGTAAAATGAGATTTTACGAACTTAGTGGTCGCCAAGCTCAAATAAACGGCGATAAAGAGACCGCTAAAGAGTGGCGCAGACGCTACGACACATTAAATGCTCTGGTGAAAAAACACGCCGAACCATCAAAAATCGAAGATGAATCTCTAGAAGTTTATGGGCCAGATACCTATCTAGTTGATCGTTCTGCTAGAAATCAAGAAATCATTAAGAAGGCAGGAAAAGACGCTGAATCTATCATCGGTCCAGCTTATGCTAGTATTTGTGAAGAAGTTCCCGGATTGAGATGTGTAAAAATCGTAGATGATGACATAGAGTGCAATGCTCACTTTTCATCTACTGACGGACAGAATATTGTTCCAGTAGTTCATTTTAACCTATCGAATATTGATACCTATATCAGAGGAGATAAGGATAAACTAAGTGATGAAGATAGAGCTCACATAGATAGTCAAATGCTTTTACTAAAAGAGATAGCTTTACAAACTGGCGCTAAACCACGAGACGTGCTCAGTAATCGTAATTTAGTGGCTACTTTTGTGTTTATGCACGAACTAGGCCACGCTTACGATTTTCTTAAAAATGATTTAGGTGTAGGAGCAGAAGAAATGAAAAAAGGTGGTATCAGCCAGCAAGCCTTTGACCAAGCTCAACGCAAAACCGCCTATGAATGGAATCAAGAAGATTTAAAAACTCCGTTCCCAAAGCTATTAAAAGAAAAGCCAAGAAAAGATGCATCTGGAAAAATTACTGCAGAAGAACAAAATCGAGTAGATGAGATAAACAGCCGTCGGATGCGTAGGCTTCGTGGACGGTTTGAGGCTATGGGTATAGACTTGTCAGACCCAGATGCTCTTCGAGTAGCTGCAGCAAAGGCTTATCGTAGAAAACCTAGCGAAACCTTTGCCGACAATTTTGCCAGAAAGTATATTAGTCAGCACCGAGACGAGTTTTTTGGTGAGGGTCCAGACAAAATTCCCACTACTACCGGTAAAACATGGAATATGGCACCAGAAAATGTTGATGTTCTAGGGGCTTTTGCTGGTAAAAATGTTATTTTTACAGAACTATCAAAAAATGGTGATGGAGAAAGAATAGATGGGTTTTTACTTCGCAATTTAAAAATTGGAAATGAAGTAGAGTTGAACCTTAATGGTGATCCTAATGATGACAGAGATGAAAACACGCAATCTTTACCAAAAATTAAAAGAGTAGGTATACACCCAATCTTACAAGAAAAAGAAATCAACGGTCGCAGAATTCAAAAGACTGTCAACAAAATTTTTATTCAGACTGAAGATGGCAGAACTTTTTCAATGGCGTCTGGACAGAGAGAACCCCAAGAAATCGATGAGTCCCCCGAAAATCTAATGGAGTTATTAAGACTAGAAGACGGAACCTCTATTCAATTGCTTAGACTAAGAACTAAGGGCGAGAACGAAGGATACAATGGAGAGGGCGAAGTCCTGTCAGGCAGACTTTCTGGTGCTATCGAGTTAGGACATGGAGTTCACCTTGATAAGAAAGGCAGCTCAATATCAACATCCAGAGTTGATAGGATTTACAGAACTTGGAAAACTTGGCACATCGAGACCGGCAGTTCAATTTACGAAGTATTGCCTATTTTGTAACCCATCTAAAAAGTACTTCTAGGTGTACTTGAGAATCATATTACAAAACCATTGCATTTGTAATGTTTTTGTAGTATAATTAGGGCAAGAAGGAGAAGCTATGAGTTCAGGCACCACTATACCAATCCAAATCAGAGTAGACAAGAAGACTAAGGAAGAAGCCAACGAGCTTTTTGAGGAGCTTGGCACCAGTATGTCGGGCGCCATAAATATATTTCTGAAACAATGCGTCAACACCGGCAGCATCCCTTTCCGCATTAAAAAACCTCGCCCGAGTAAAGAACTCTTAGAGGCGATGGAAGAAGTCGAGGCGTTAGCAAAAGAACCAGACGTTGAAGTCTATAATTCGTTTGAAGAATATCAAGCCGCCATGAAAAAGGTCTTAGATGAAGACGAATAGAATATACAAAGTTATAGCCTCCTCTCACTATAAAAAAGGCTACAAGAAGATGGCGAAACGTGGCTTGGACATTAAGTTGCTCGATAATATTGTCTACAAACTTTCTCGCGGCGAGAAACTAGATAAAAAATACAAAGACCATATTTTAAAGGGTAAATTTAAGGGTTTTCACGAATGTCATATCCAGCCAGATTGGTTGCTTATTTATAAAATACAAGACGACATATTAATTCTAACCTTAGTCGATACTGGCTCACACGCAGATCTATTTAACATGTGAAGCAAATCGCACCAAAGCCGGTCCCAGTTCGGATAGAAGGCTGAAATTCGCCTTCTTGAAGTCGGAATCGCTAGTAATCGCAGATCAGCATGTTGCGGTGAATACGTTCCCGGGTCTTGTACACACCGCCCGTCAAACCATGAGAGTCACGAGCACCCGAAGTCCGTCTAGGCGGCCTAAGGTGAGCGGGATGATTGGGGTTAAGTCGTAACAAGGCATCGGTACGAGAACGTGTCGATGGATTACCTCCTTTCTTGAGAAGGAATTA
>JAFRAU010000028.1 GCA_017405245.1 Candidatus Saccharimonadota bacterium | reverse complement strand
GATTTTTCTATATGTTTACCTGTACAATATGACATAGGTAGGTTCTCCTTATTTTAAGTAGTATTAAATTAAGTATAGAACCTACCTATTTTGATGGCAAGAAGCCGGCATCTTATGTTGCAAAGGTTCTGAGATAATACGATTGCCTTGCAATAAATTACCACTTGCGTTATAATAAAATCATCGGACGGCCTCCGAGTAAAGCCGTCTACATGGTGTAAGAGATTCGGTCTTAACGACCGGATCTCTTAGTTCTCTTTAACTTAATTAAGCCAAAGAGGAAACTATAAGTGTGTTTTATTAATCGGAAGAAAGCTATCGAGAGAGCCTGGGGCGGGGAGCCAAGTGTACTAAACAATAAAAATATGTTAATCTAGAAACAGAAAACCTAACCATAAGGAGCAAAAAGTGAAAAAATCAAGAAACAATAAATGGATTGTGATATTGCTTATTGTCATCGTAGCTATTATCGCGACATTATGTATCTTATTTGCAACGGGAACGATTAGCTTGAATTCTAATACTACTAATACGAGTCAACAGTCTAGCGGAAGTGAAAGCCAAAATAGCGAGAAAACCGATGAAAAAGTCAACGTAAAGCCTAGCAACAAGACTACTGAGAGCAACGCTACTAGCGTAGTCCAAAGTAAGATAGTGGAGGGTATCACCTGCAAAAATTCAGAAACAACATTTAATGGTATTACCGTAAAAGTAGAACATACTCAGGGTACAGCAACAATACCATGTAGCACTACGGCTGTGCTCATCAATGGTAATGATGTCAAAAACGATAATGGCACGAGAATAGAATCATATGAATTCTTTGGTAAGTATGTTCTAATTCGTTCAGGGTCGTCAGGCGACTCTGTCTTTACGATATATAATACTAACT
The DNA here is from genome assembly GCA_017405245.1 of Candidatus Saccharimonadota bacterium. Classification (GTDB taxonomy): domain Bacteria; phylum Patescibacteriota; class Saccharimonadia; order Saccharimonadales; family Saccharimonadaceae; genus Nanosyncoccus. Next base: position 25,678 of record JAFRAU010000028.1, on the reverse strand, counting down.
CAAATTCGACAGAGTTAAAGATAGGCATGGGAACAACCGAAAATCTAGACGGTTATTTTGTTGACTCCTACTCGACAAACGGTAATACTATAACGCTAAACATGTCAAGCTGTGGTGCCCAATGTGGCGAAAAAGGTATGTCTACTTCGGGAACCAAAGCTATTTATAAGATTGAATATTCAAATGGCTCACTTTCAGCACCGACACTAGTCGAAAAAACGTCAGTCTAAAAAGAATTAATTATCTATCATGTTTCGAAAAGGCGTCCCTTTGCCATTTCCCACATTTTATGCTAAAATAACAGAGATAAGAAAAAGGACATTATGGACAGATACAACCCCCAAGAAATAGAAAAAAAATGGCAAGCTAGATGGGAAAAAGAATCACCATTCAAGGCTCAGGCAGAAAACACAACCAAAAAATCCAGCACCCCTGTGCAAAAAATGTACCTCTGCGAGATGTTTCCATATCCTTCTGGCGCCGGACTCCATGTCGGCCACGTTAGGAATTTTACTATTGTAGATGTCCTTGCAAGGTTCTATATGCAGCAGCAAATGAATGTCCTTCGTCCTTTTGGTTATGACACTTTTGGCTTACCAGCAGAAAACTATGCAATAAAGACTGGTATTTCTCCTCAGAAAGCTACGGAAACCAACATCAATAATTTTAGACGTCAGTTAAAGCGCCTAGGGTTTGCGATTGACTGGTCTAGGGAGATTAATACATCGGATCCAGAATACTATAAGTGGACTCAGTGGTGTTTTCTGCAATTATATAAAAAAGGTCTAGCTTACAGAAAAGAAAGTTATCAGTGGTGGTGCCCAGTGGATCAGACTGTGCTAGCTAACGAGCAAGTGGAGAATGGTCATTGTTGGCGTTGTGGCACAGAAGTAGAAAAGAAGAAAATGAAACAATGGTTTTTCAAAATCACTGACTATGCTGACGAGCTTTTAGATGATATTGATAAGCTAGATTGGCCAGAAAAAATTAAAACCATGCAGAGAAACTGGATTGGCCGCAGTGAGGGCGCAGAAATCAGTTTTGAGATTGCAGGCGAAGACGGAAATTCTGTCAACTCCCTTAATCGAGCGGCCGGGAGCGACTCGGCGGAAAAAACTGGTGATCTCAGCCTTCGTCCAGAAATTAAAGTGTTTACTACCCGCCCTGATACTATTTTCGGTGCCACGTTCTTAGTGCTAGCCCCAGAACATCCGTTAGTTTCTAAGCTAGTTACTGATGATACGAGAGAGCTAGTCGACAAGTACCGCGAGGAAACTCTCAAAAAATCCGAAATTGAACGCCAGGAGAACAAAGAAAAAACCGGTGTCTTTACGGGAAGTTACGCAATTAATCCGGCCACAGGGGAAGAAATTCCAATTTGGCTGTCAGATTATGTCTTGATGGGCTATGGCGAAGGTGCGATTATGGCAGTACCAGCTCACGACGAACGTGACTACGAGTTTGCTTCTAAATTTGATTTACCAATTAAGCAGGTCATAGAAAAACCAGAAAATTCAAAAGATGACGAAATCTGTTATCACGGCGAAGGCAAGTTGATTAACTCCGGTCATTTTAACGGTGTAGATACTTCTGACGCTCGCGAGATGGTAGTGGCTTGGCTCGAAAAACAAAAAATCGGCCATGCTAAGGTAACTTATCGGATGCGTGACTGGCTAATTTCCAGGCAACGCTACTGGGGATGTCCAATTCCAATCGCCTATGATGAGGATGGCAACGAATATCCTATCCCAGAAGATCAGCTCCCAGTTATTATTCCAGAAGTAGAAGATTATAAACCAGACAATACTGGCCGCTCGGCACTGGCTAAGGCAAAAGACTGGCTAACCTTTGAGATGGAAGTAAAAGACAAGAAAACGGGGAAGATGGTCAAGAAGAAACTCACTCGTGAGACGGATACTCTTGATGGTTACGCCTGCTCCTCTTGGTATCTCTGGCGCTACGTCTCGCCACATGATGACAAGTCTGCATGGAGTGAGAAAGCAATTAAATATTGGGCGCCAACAGATGTTTATGTTGGTGCAGACCATGCCGTGGCGCACCTACTCTATATTAGATTTTGGTGCAAGTTCTTTGCCGACCAAGGACTTCTTCCATTCCGCGAACCAGTTAAGACCTTGCTTTATAATGGCTACATCAATGCCCCAGATGGCAAGAAAATGAGCAAGTCTAAGGGTAACGTTATTGATCCGCTTGATATTACCGACCAAGGCTATGGGGCAGATACTCTCAGAACCTACGAAATGTTTATTGGCCCGTATGATCAGGATGCGGCCTGGGACACCAAATCTGTCGGCGGTGTTTACCGTTTCCTAAATCGCTGTTGGACTTTGTGCTTTAACAACGAAAACTTTTGCCCAGAGACTTCCGAGGGTGTACCTCAGACAAGTGGCAACTCTTCCGTAGATGGCACTATTACAATCCGCCATAAAACTATCAAGAAAGTCACTGATGACATTCATCGTCATAGTTTTAATACTGCTGTTGCTACGCTAATGGAGTATGTTAACGAGCTATATAAGGTTGGTGCTACAAAAGAGGACATTATAACGTTGGCTAAGCTTATCAAGCCATTCGCTCCACACCTTGCCTCGGAAATGCTAGAAAAGCTAGGCGCAGATGATGTTTGGCCAACCTGGGATGAAAAGCTCCTAAAAGAAGATACGGTTGAACTAATCGTACAGGTAAACGGTAAATTAAGAGCCAAAATTAAGGTAGAAACTTCCGCCTTAGAAAATGAAGACAAGGTTAAAGAGCTAGCATTGGCAGACGAAAACGTTAAAAAATTTGTAAAATCTTCGCCACGTAAAACTATATTTGTAAAGCGTGCGAATTTGATTAATATCGTTCCGTAGCCATATTTATCGCACCAACCGGTCAATTTTATGCTTGAAACTCTACCCAAACTATGATAAAATAATTCCAAAGTTATATCATTAAACGGAGCATAAAATGCCTGAACCTAAAAAACAGAGCAGCGCTAGGAAAACCGGTCTTCGCCGCAGTCACTTGCGCTTAAAACTAGCTCGTACAGTTAACAAGAAATCACCTGTAAAGGCTTTCGAAACTAAGAAAACTACCCCTAACGTCAAGGTCAAGACTAAAAAACCAGCAAAAGGACCAAAGACGTCAGCTAAAACTAACAAGAAAAGTGATAAAAAATAATGGCAAGCAATCGGCACCTAGGCAGAATTATATCGTTACAGAGCTTATATGAATATGAGTTCCGTATCAAGGCGGGCGACGCCACAGCCGATATTGACACTATTATCGCTAAAAATATTGAGCCTTATGAAAAGGCTCTTGGTGATACGGAGTTTGTTTATAACCTAGCTCGTAATGTGGCAGAGAAGTTTAAGCCCCTAGACGAGGATTTGAAACCGCTCGCCCCGGAATGGCCTATTAGTTCTATTGCGGCAATAGATCGTAATATTTTACGTATGGGCTTATACGAGCTAAAATTTTGCGCTGACAGCGTACCACCAAAAGTTGCTATTAACGAAGCCGTGGAGCTAGCAAAGGCTTTCGGCTCCGATAACTCTTCTAGATTTATTAATGGCGTGCTTGGCACCGCCTTCCGCCAGATAGACCCAGAAGCTGCCACTAAGGATAAAAATGAAGGATCAAAGAAAGAACAACCGTCGGAGACAGGCAGCCAGAGCGGCACTAATAAAGAGTCAGAATCATCAGCCAAAGAAGCGGCACCAAAGGCAGAACCAGAGGCCACCGCATCATCAGAATCAGCGACAGCAGAACCAGCAGAGTCAGCCGAATCTAGCCAAAAATCCGCAGACAGCGGAAACGACTCCAAAAAAGACGTTTAAGAAGACTCCTCAACCGACAAATAATTATACGGCTAGCCACCAGGAAATAGAGGGCAAGACCCCAAGTTTCACCTATCGTACAGCTGCGGGGACTCTAAAAATTCCTGAGGCTTTGCCAACCAAACAGTACAAAGAACCAGTTTTAAGAAGGCTGTTTCGTAAAAAGCCAGCTATCCAGGAGATTGTCCGTGAGCCAACCTCTGGCGGTATCGTGTTCAGGATGGCCAGGAATAAAAAAGATATTGAAATTTTACTCATTCAAGATTCTAAAAATCGTTGGACTATTCCCAAGGGGCATATTGAACAGGGCGAAACCGCAAAACAGACCGCTATCCGCGAAATCGGCGAGGAGTCGGGGCTTCACCACGTCAGAGTACTGACTTGGCTGGGCAAAATTCACTTTAAATATCGCCGTCAGGATAAACTTGTCCTGATGACTACCCAGATTTATTTGGTGCGTGCCTTAGACCAATCTGAGAAGCCTCAGAAAGAAAAGTGGATGAATGGCATCAGGTGGTTTAGCTTCCAAGACGCCTTAGATGCCATCGAATATGAGGATATAGAAAAATTGATGCTAATTGCTAAGAAGAAAATTCGTTCAGGAGAAGTATAGGAGACTAGAAACTAATGAATAAAGAACTAATAGAAGAATACCAGAACTTTGCTAAGGAGAAGCTCGGCTTTGAGTTTCATGATATTAATTTGTTAATTACCGCTTTGACGCACAGAAGTTACGTTAATGAACATAAGAAGTCTGGCGCCGATCACAACGAACGTCTAGAATTTTTAGGAGATGCAATTTTAGAATTGGTCACCTCTGATTTTCTTTTTCATAATTATCATCAGCCAGAGGGCATTATGACTGCCTGGCGTTCCGCCTTGGTTCGTACTGAATCTATTGGTGCCGCTGGTGAAGAACTAGGCTATGGACCACTCGTACGTCTTTCAAATGGTGAGAAAATGGGTTCAGAACGGGCTTTCCAGGTAATTATGGCGGACTGTTTTGAGGCCGTAATCGGGGCTATTTATCTAGATCAGGGATATGATGCTGCTAAGAAGTTTATCGAGAAGCATATCCTTGTTAAGATTGATCAGGTTCTAGAAGAGGGTACTTGGCGTGACCCAAAGTCTTATTATCAAGAAATTGCCCAACACCATGATGGCATCACTCCAAGCTACCGTTTAATGAAGGAAGAAGGCCCAGACCACGATAAGGTCTTCACGATTGGCGTATATGTCGGTGCGGATCTCCGAGGAGTTGGTACGGGTCATTCTAAACAAGAAGCTCAGGGTTCAGCCGCGCTTTCTGCTATTAAAAAATTCCGCGTAGAACATCCAGAAGAATTTAAGCGTAAGAATATCGTAAAAGACCCCAAGCACCAGGTGCTATAATCGCCGAACTGCCACCAGCTTATCCCTTCAAGAATCCGCTCGCCTATCTATCCTGTCCATTTACTCATCAGCTCACCTGCCTTTTTCACTCGCCCACCCTACCTACTACTATCTATCTTGACATATAAGCATAAGTATGATATAATAGAGTCATGGGGCTTATTTTCCCATTGTAACTTAATTTTTTGCTTTTGATAAAGGGGGTGATAAAATGTCAAAAGTAGGTGAATACTACGAAGAGGCATTTAATTCAACTAACTGGTCGATTTTCAAATCCGACCAAGAAGAACAGCCGGCAGAGCCGGAAGGTAGCTCCATGATAGAGGAGCTGACCGAGCACTATTGGTGCAAATTCCTGGAACTTATCAAAACCAGTGGTCAGTATGCTTGGATCTACAAGCTTGATCACAACGCCGCAGAGGGTGTCTATCCGACTATGAAAGTCAAAAAAGATTATTTCAAAACAGAGGCGCATTTTCAACAATGCAAGCAGGATCGGAAAAAGGCTTGCTGGCGAAGTTTCAACGAGCTAAACGACCTCGCCGAGGCATTAGGCCTTGAAACGATGTCGACAGAGGAAGGGAAAGACTTTTTAAACCAGATTATTCTGGTAGAAAAAGGCGGCTCTGGTTTAACCGTCAAATCAAAAAGAATCAGGAGAAGAAGAAGCTGTTGTCGCCAAGACAACTTCTCTTAAAAAGACTCGAAGTGGAGGCTAAATATGCCGCCAGGCAAAAGAACAAAGACCCCACTTAAAAAAGCTTACGTAGTAAAAAGGCTCCGATTATCGGGGCCTTTACTTTTTCTAAGATTTTGCTATAATAAAGAAAGTTAATAATTAAGGAGACATATGCTAGCGATTCGTTTGCAGCGTAATGGCCGAGCACACTATCCTGTGTATCGGATAATCGTCCAAGAAGCGCAGCGTCACCCACTTTCTGGGCGCGTTGTGGCCGAGGTCGGCTATTACAACCCAGAGACCAAGGCAATCACCTTGGATAAGGAAAAAATTAAATTCTACCTAGATAATGGCGCTCAGCCTTCCGGTAGAGTTATCCGCATCTTGAAGGCGGAAAAGATCGCCCTTCCAAAATGGGTTAAAGACCCTCTGGAAAAGCACGCTAAGGCCAAGCACGCGGATAAGCTCCGCAAGAATCAGCCTAAGGAGGAAGCCGCTCCAAGCGCTGAGGCTACTGCCGAGCCAGCCGAAGAGGCTAAAACTGAGGCTTAGCCTACTAGACCCTCGGGTGAACCGAGGGTTTTTGATGGAGATTTTCTTATAATATTTGTTGTGGTCTTTTTTGCGTCTAAATGTTATAATAGAATTATTAACAACTAATTCGGAGAAAATATGGCAACCATTGACCAGCAATTCGTAGAATATATCGTAAAAACACTCGTAAACAATCCAGACAAGGTAACAGTAGACCGCACAATCGATGAAAAAGGCGTCCTGCTTTCACTTTCCGTTGACCCAGAAGATGTAGGTCGCGTAATTGGCCGCCGCGGGGCTACCGCACAGTCTATCCGTACTTTACTTCGTGCACTTGGCACTAAGAACGACGCTCGTTACAATCTTAAAATCGTTAACACTGATGATGGTATGGAGCGCCCAGCTCGCGTTAAAGAGAGCGTGGAAGTAGTCGATACACCTTCCGAAGAAATCGTAACTGAGGAAGAGACCGTCTCTGCGCCAGAAGAAGATGCAGCGGCAGAAGCTGACGACGATACGTCTGATCTCGCCGAGAAGACTCGTGCCGAGCTTGCTGATATGGATGATCTAGACATCTAATTAAGTATCAAAAGAAATCCCACCTCACACAAAGCGGAACTATTTCTTTATAAGCAGCCCTTACAAGGGCTGCTTTTATACTGGTTTAGAATCTAGGCGGGACAAACATGGTAAGTTCAAAACACTAAAATCTTGGATAATGTGTAGAATAGCATGAAAAAAGCCTTGACAATTACATTTTGCTTATGTAAAATAATAAATAGTTCGTTTTGAACTAAGCTTACTGCGAGTCAGCTTATACACATAGGTTGAGAGCTTATCTGTTCAAAAATCCACCTTTGAGAGACAGGTGGTTTTTTGGTTTAAAAAACTCTTGCATTTCAAATTTCTTTGCGTTATAATGATACACTAAGAAGTAGTGTGTCAAGTTTTTGGACGCCCCTGGAACTGGCGATTTTAGGAGCAAAACTGGCAGTAATCTTCGGCGCTGTGGCTAATCGTGTTAGATGTGGAGTCTGACTTTTAGCTAAAAAGATTATCAACACTAAATAAAAGAGGTAAATAGTGAAAACTGTAAGCAGCAGTGGTAGCCGCGTGTTTTTTACCGAAGGCGACCAAGCACTTCCTATTCCTGACCTGATTGCTCATCAGAAGGATTCTTGGGAAGATTTTGTCAAAAGCGGCCTCAGGGAAGTCTTCAATGAGCTTAACCCCATTGATGACTACACCGGCCAAAAACTATCATTAAGATTTAAGGATTACGAATTCCGTGAGCCTAAGGAAGATGAGCATTCCGCCAAGTTAAATCTGGCTACTTATGAACGTCCACTTCATGTTCAAGTAGAGCTAGAAAACAAAGCTACCGGCGAGAAGAAAGAGCAAGACATCTTCTTTGGTGATTATCCATGGATGACAGATCGTGCCACATTTATTATCAATGGTACCGAGCGTGTTATCGTCTCGCAGCTAATTCGTTCCGCAGGTGTATTTTTCACAGCGGACAACGTTAATGGCCGCAACTACTATGGCGCTAAGGTGATTCCAGGACGTGGTGCCTGGCTTGAATTTGAAACTTCCACCTCTGGTGCTATCTATGTCAAGATTGACCGCCGTCGCAAGATTCCGGTTACCACCTTCCTTCGCGCACTCGGTATATCTAAAAAATCAGAGATTAAAGAAGCCTTTAAGGGCCTAGATGAGGGCGAGATTAGCTATATTGATGCAACACTCGATAAAGATACTACTGCCGGCCAGAGCGAAGCCCTGATTGAGGTTTATCGCAAACTCCGTCCAGGCGACCTTGCTACTGTTGAGAACGCTAAGAGCATGATTGAGCGCACATTCTTTGACTATAAGCGCTATGATTATTCGCGTGTTGGCCGGTTCAAGATTAATCAGCGTCTTGGCTTCGATACGCCAAACATCAGCAAAAACCGCACCTTACAGATGAAAGATTTAATTGCAATTATTGCAGAAATTATTCGTCTAAATAATACTCAGGATGCGCCAGACGATATTGACTCCTTGTCTAATCGTCGTATTAAACTCGTAGGCGAGCTTGTTCAGCGCCAGTTCCGCCTCGGAATGCTACGTTTACAGCGCAATATTCTAGACCGTATGTCAATGGCAAGCATAGAAGATGTTACGCCATCTCAGCTCATCAACGCTCGTCCAGTCACAGCAGCAGTAAAGGAATTCTTTACTTCTTCTCAGCTTTCACAGCTCATGGATGAGACGAATCCATTTTCAGAATTAGCACACAAACGCCGTCTATCCAGCATGGGTCCAGGTGGCTTAACTCGTGAACGTGCCGGATTTGACGTTCGTGATGCTCACCCTACTCACTATGGTCGTATTTGTACCGTAGAGACACCAGAAGGTGCCAACGTGGGTCTAGTCTTAAACCTTGCTACCTATGCCAAGATTAACGATTATGGTTTTATTGAAGCTCCATACCGTGTTGTTAAAAATGGTAAAGTTACTGACGAAGTAGTATATGTTGATGCTGCAACAGAACAAGATATGATTATCGCGGATACTTCCGCTAAACTTGATAAAAACGGCAAGTTTGTTGATGCTCGCGTTTCAGCCCGCGTTAAGGGTGCACCTACCCAGGTAGACGCTTCTAAGGTTACACATATTGATGCTGCCCACAAGGAAATTCTTGGCGTTTCTGCCTCACTAATTCCATTTGTCGAAAAGAACCGTGTTGACCGCTCCCTGATGGCTTGCGCCATGCAGAAGCAGGCCGTACCTCTGCTCAGGCAAGACAACCCAGTCGTTGGTACTGGTATTGAGGGCGAAGTCGCAAAGAACACCTCGCAACTCATCGTAGCCGAAGGCCCAGGTGAAGTTAAAAAAGCCGATGGCGAATCTATTATCGTCACTTACAAAGATGGTGATAAAGAATATAAACTAATCCATTTTGAAAAGACCAATGATGATCGCTGCTATAACCAACGCGTTAAAGTCAAACGTGGTCAAAAAGTAAAGAAGGGCGACATCTTAATAGAAGGAGCTTCCATAAACGACGGTGAATTAGCCCTTGGTCGCGATCTTCTAGTAGCCTTCATGCCGTGGCGTGGCTACAACATGGATGATGCCATTGTTATTAGTAGCCGCTTAGTTCAAGACGATACATTAACATCTATTAACATTAAAGATTATGATGTAGAAGTTCGCGAGACCAAGCTCGGACCGGAGCAAGTTACCCGTGATATTCCAAACGTATCTGAACACTCACTCCGCCACTTAGGTGAGGACGGTATTGTAGCTGTTGGTAGTGAAGTCCAAAATGGCGATATCCTTGTTGGTAAAATTACTCCAAAAGGTGAGCAGGAACTAAGTTCAGAGGAAAGACTTCTTCGTGCAATCTTTGGTGAGAAAGCCAAGGATGTACGCGATACATCTGTTCGCATGAACGGTTCGTCTACCGGCAAGGTGGTGGGAGTTCGCATCTATACCCGTGAGCAAGGTCATGACCTAAAAGCTGGTGTACTGATGCAAATTAAAATTTATGTTGCAGAGCTTCGCAAGATTGGCGTAGGTGATAAATTATCCGGTCGTCACGGTAATAAGGGTGTGGTTTCACGCGTTCTACCAGTCGAAGATATGCCATTTATGGAAGACGGAACCCCTATTGATGTCATTTTGTCACCAATGGGTGTGCCATCTCGTATGAACCTAGGTCAGCTATTTGAGATTCACTTAGGTATGGCCGCCAGAGCCTTAGGCTACAAGGTGGCTACGCCATCATTTAACGGTGTACCAGATGAAGTTATTTCAAAAGAGCTGGAAAAAGCCGGTTTTAAGAGAGATGGTCGTGTCCAACTTTATGATGGTCTCACAGGTGAGCCATTTGAGGAGCGTACCTCTGTTGGCGTGATGCACATGCTGAAACTTCATCACATGGTAGATGACAAAATCCACGCTCGCTCCACAGGGCCATACACTATGGTTACTCAGCAGCCACTTGGTGGTAAAGCTCAAAATGGTGGTCAGCGTTTCGGAGAAATGGAGGTATGGGCACTCGAAGCATATGGTGCTGCTACGACATTACAGGAAATGCTTACTATTAAGTCTGATGATGTCTACGGACGTGCTAAGGCTTACGAAAGTATCATCAAACGCTTGCCAATTGAAGGTCCAAAGCTACCAGAAGGCTTTAATGTTTTAGTAAAAGAGCTTCAAGGTCTAGGACTCAAAGTCGATTTGCTCGACCACGGTGAGTCTACTGACGCCTCAGACGCCATTGAGGAAGTGTCACACGCTATTGAAAAGTCTCAGGATGACACCTTGATTTATGCACAACATGCCAAAGATACTAAAAATGATCTTGACAATGTTAGCGATGAAGAAGTCTCGGAAATCGCTGATGACGAAGGCATGGAAATAACAACAGAAGAAAGCGACGGCGCTGATTCTGTCATCGAAGAAGACATCGTAGAAGATGTCGGAGTTGACGAAGATGATGGCACCGTTGATTTAGGAGAGGAGTTCTAATATGGCTTGGATGGATAATTTTATCTCAGCATCAGACTTTGACTCAATCCGTTTGAGTGTCGCATCGAGAGAAGACATCTTAAATTGGAGTTATGGTGAAGTTGTAAAGCCCGAAACAATTAACTATCGTACTCAGAAGCCTGAGCGCGATGGCTTGTTCTGCGAACGTATCTTTGGTCCAGTCAAAGATATTAACCCACACGATAGTAAATTAAAAGGTGTTCGTTCTCGCGAAGCAGCCGTTGATAAAGATGGTAATCTCGTAACCAAGTCTATTTCCAGACGCGAGCGCATGGGGCATATTGCTTTGGCTGCACCAGTTGCACACATCTGGTTTATGCGAGGTACACCATCAGCGCTCAGCTTACTTCTTAATCTGACCGTCAAGAATATTGAGAAAGTTGTATATTTTGCCTCTTACCTTATTACCGATGCTAAGGATGAGGAAATCGAAAAAGTAAAGACGGATCTTGATGCACAAACTGAGTCTGCAAGACAGGCAATCGCTATGCGCTACGAGGAGCTAGCTAAAAAGGAAGATGCAGACGTCAAAAAGCTTGCCGCTGATGAGGAAAAGGAACTAAAAGATCTTGAAGCGGACTATACCGCTAGAAAAGATGCTTTATCTGTTCTTAAAAAAGGCAATGTTATTTCGGAAATTGACTACCGTAATTTAGAAGTAGACTACGAAGAATATACAGAGCTTATTGAAGTTGGTATGGGCGCTACCGCCGTCAAGAAAATGCTAGACGAAATTAATGTCGATCAGATGATTGAGGATCTTACCGCAGAAGTCGCCGAAGCCAAGGGTCAAAAAGAAAAGAAGCTAAGTAAACGTCTCAAACTTATTGAGGGTATGAAAGCCGCTGGCATTAAGCCATCGGATCTTGTATTGACAGTTATTCCAGTCATTCCACCAGATTTAAGACCAATGATTTCCCTTCCAGGTGGACGTTTTGCGACTTCCGACTTAAACGATCTTTATCGTCGTGTAATTAATCGCAATAATCGCTTAAAGAAACTGCTAGATCTCAATGCCCCAGAAGTCATTTGTAGAAATGAGATGCGCATGCTTCAAGAAGCCGTAGACGCACTTATAGATAACTCTGCTTCTCACGGTAATCGTACAGCGGCTTCTCAGAACGGTAGAAGGAAACTCAAATCCCTCTCCGACCTTCTAAAAGGTAAGCAGGGTCGTTTCCGCCAGAATCTTCTAGGAAAACGCGTCGACTACTCTGGTCGTTCAGTTATTGTTGTTGGTCCAGAGCTCAAATTAAACGAGTGTGGCTTACCAAAACAGATGGCGCTAGAACTATTTAAGCCGTTCGTTATTAGCTGGTTGATGGAACATGAGCACGCTGCAAATATTCGTGCCGCCACTCGACAGATTGAAGCCGGCGACAATATTGTCTGGGATGCACTCGATGAAGTCATTAAAGGAAAGTACGTACTCTTAAATCGCGCTCCATCACTTCACCGTTTGTCTATCCAGGCATTCCAGCCAAAGTTGATTGATGGTAAAGCTATCCAGCTTCATCCACTGGTCGCAACAGGTTTCAATGCGGACTATGATGGTGACCAAATGGCCGTTCATCTACCTTTGTCAGATGATGCTCAGGCCGAGGCACGCGAGCTTATGTCTGCCACCAAAAACCTCTTAAAGCCAGCAGACGGCGCCCCAGTGCTTTCTATTTATCAGGACGTTGTACTCGGCATTTATTACCTAACCTACAACAAACCTGGGACTGCCACAGATGAGGTTAAGCCATACAGTTCTATCTACGAGGCAGAGATGGCTTATGACCAGGGAATTATCCACTTGCAGACGCCTATCCGCGTATTCGCAAAGAAAGAAATCAGAAACACTACCCTGGGACGTGTTATCTTTAACGAGATTTTGCCAGAGGACTATCCATTTGATAATTCTGTCCAGACTTCTAAGCAGCTCAAAAAAGTCATGGCTAACATCTTTGATCGTTATGGTGCGGAAACCACAGTCGAAATTGCCGATAAGCTAAAAAATCTTGCTTTCGAATATGAGACTATCGCATCTGTCTCTACTGCGAAAGATGATTATCCTACTTATCCAGAGATTCAAGACTTTATCGCCGAAGGTGATGCTAAGACCGCATCTATCCAAGAGCAATATGACCAAGGTCTTGTAACAGAGGAAGAACGTTACAATCTGACAGTTGCCAATTGGCGTGATATTGATAACAGGATTTCTGATTTCCTAAAAGGTAAACTTTCGGAAATGGATACCGATATCGCAGTGATGGTTAACTCTGGTGCCCGTGGAAGCATTTCTAACATTAAGCTTGCCTCCGCAGAAATTGGTATCATGGTCGATATTAACAACAATGAGATTGAGCTTCCAGTAAAGTCCAGCTATAAGGAAGGTCTAAACACACTTGAATCCTTTATTGCTACTCGTGGCGCAAGGCAAGGACAGGTCTCTACGGCACTTAGAACGGCCGACTCCGGTTATCTCACTCGTCGTCTAGTTGATGTCGCACAGGATGTCTTCACGACAGATACCGTAGCGGATGATCCAGGATTTACCATTTATAAGACAGAAACCGAACAGACTGGTATCGGTTTTGCTGCTCGTGTTGCTGGTCGCTATACTGCCGAAGCTATCCCAGGATATCTTGATGCTGACCAGCTTATTACCACAGAAATGGCTACTCAGCTAGAAGAAGATGATGCTATTGATAGCGTTAAGATTCAATCCGTTCTAACTACTACTGCTGTTGAGGGTATCCCACAGAAGGCGTATGGTATCGATATGTCCACTCGCGAATTGGTCGCCCCACATCAACCAGTAGGCGTTATCGCTGCACAGTCACTTGGTGAACCAGGTACTCAGCTAACACTCGATACCAAACACGGCTCAGGTGTTGCAGGTTCTGGTGCAATCGCCCGTGGTCTTCCACGTGTAGAGGAGCTCCTTGAAGCCCGTTCACCAAAGGGTCAAGCTTGGGTTTCGCCAATCGATGGCGTCATAGAAGAATGGGAAGATGGCAATCATTATATTGTCCAAATTACCCCAGAAACAGGCGCAACTGAACGTATCGAACTTGACGGTAGGAAACCAAAAGTTAAAGATGGTGCCAATGTTAAGACCGGCGACGTAATTGCCTCAAAGAAGCTAGGCAAAGACCCAATTGTTGCTCCATTTGACGGTAATGCACAGCTAGTAGACGGCGCGATTATTATAGTCGCAAATGCTGGTTCTCCTGTCAGAGTCGAAATTCCTGGCGAGGCCGAACTACTTGTTAAGAGTAATGACACTGTAAAAGCTGGTGACCGCTTGACTACTGGTTCTCTCAATCTCCAAGACCTCTTGAAATACAAAGGCAAGGAAGAAACCGAAAGATACATCATGAATGATGTGATGGCGGTTTATGCTGCTCAGGGTCATGAGATTTCCGCAAAACACCTTGAAATTATCGTTCGCCAGATGTTCTCTCGCGTTATTATTGATGATAGCGGAGATTCCAGTCTGGTTGTAGGCGATATCCTATCAGAAGCCGCGGTCGAGACCGAAAACGCTAAGCTAATTATCGAAGGTAAAACCCCAGCAGCATACACGCACTTATTGCTAGGTATTACCAAAGTCTCAATCTGGTCTGATTCGTTCCTTTCAGCTGCATCCTTCCAGGATACAACGCGTGTACTTATTAATTCGGCTATTTCTGGACGAGTTGATCACCTGCACGGTCTCAAAGAGAATGTTATCATTGGCCGCAAGATTCCAGTAGGAACCGGAGTCACTCCAATTAAAGATGAGGAACCAGAAAATTCCGAACCTTCTGCTGAGGAACTTGCTGAAGCCTAAGGATACACTAGATAATTCTTGCAGTACGATATCTTCTAATGATTGGAAATCCACGTAAATAGTTTTTCCATTCAGCTAATATGCAATTAGTCAGTATATTGCAGTGTGAACTGACGTTTATGAATGGAAAAATCTATTTACGTAAGGATTTCCTACCAGCATTTCAATATTGCTAAGAAAACACTTGTCACTTAGAAAAAAGTGTGCTATTATATATATCAGAATCACTAGACGCAAGGAGTAAGTCTCTGGTTTTGCATTAACAGAGATACTGCCCATAAGTCTAGTTTCTATAATGCAAATCTATTAAATATAACGGAAAGGAATACGATGCAAGTCATCATCGGCACCAAAATTGGTATGACCCAGATCATCGGTGAAGATGGCGTAGTGACCCCAGTCACTATTCTTCAAGCCGGGCCAGCTACTGTGACTCAGATAAAAACCGTAGAAAACGACGGTTATAATGCAGTACAGCTTGGTTTTGGTCAGGGTAAGAATCTGAGCAAGTCGGTTTCCGGCCACGTCAATAAGGCCGGCGAAAATCTTTCTTTTAAAACCCTAAGAGAGTTTAGGGTAGAGAAAGAACCAGAGCTAAAACTAGGAGATAAGCTTACTGTTGAGAGCTTTAACCTTGGTGATAAAGTTACAGTCTCTGGCATATCAAAAGGCAAAGGCTTTGCTGGTACAGTAAAGCGATGGAATTTCAACGAGTCACGAAACACCCATGGTTTCAAGGGTAATATTCGTCGCGTTGGCTCTATCGGCTCTATGTATCCACAAAAAGTCTTCAAAGGCAAAAAAATGCCTGGTCGTATGGGTCATGACAAGGTTACGGTTAAGAACCTTGAAATCGCCTACATCGACAAAGATAATAATCTCCTGGGAGTTAAAGGTGCGGTTCCAGGTCCAAAAAACGGCATTGTAACAGTAGAGGGAAAGGAGTAATATGGCAGAAACGAAATTGAACAAAGAAGTCTTTGGTCTTTCAGTAGAAAACCATGAACTCATCAAGCTCGCTTATGATGCATACCCAGCAAACTCACGCAGCTCTCATGCAAAGACCTTAAAGCGTGGCGAAGTTAGCGGCGGTGGTAAAAAGCCATGGAAACAAAAAGGAACTGGCCGTGCTAGATTCGGTAGCACCAGAAACCCAATTTGGCGTCACGGTGGTGTAGCTTTTGGTCGCACTGGTGAGGAGAATTTCACCAAGAAAATTACGCGCGAGTCTAAGAAAGTGGCAATTCGCCAAGCACTATCTATCAAGAATAAAGAGAAGGCAGTCGTAGTTGCTGACATTAAGGCAACAGGTAAAACCAAGGATGCAGCAAAAAGTCTCAAAGACTTAAAGCTAGATAAAAAGAATGTTCTAGCCGTTGTCTCCGAAAAAACGCCTGAAATCATCAGAGGAACAAATAATCTAAGCAACCTTAAACTAGTTCGAGCAACTTACCTCAACGTCTTTGACATTATGAATGCAGATGCTGTCGTATTTAGCGAGGACGCCGTAAAGGCTACTGAGGCTTGGTTACTCGGAAAGGAGAACGCTTAAATGGAAGTTTATCCACGTGCAACCGAAAAATCTTACCGAGAGCAGACGAAACGTACATACATCTTCATTGTCTCCCCGGATGCTAGTAAACAGTCAGCAAAAACCGCTATTGAAGAACAGTTTAATGTAACCGTTACTTCCATTCGTGTTTTAACACGAAAAGGCAAGAAGACACGTTTTTCAAAGGGCAAGCATGCCTATCCCGGTACTACATATCGCCGCGACAAGAAGTTGGCTTATGTCACTCTGAAAGAGGGCGATAAGATTAAAGTCTTTGAAGAACCAGAAGATACGAAAAAGGAAGATAAGAAAGCTGATAAGAAAGCAGAAAAAGAAGCTTTAAAGGACGCAAAAAAATCCGCAAAGGCTGCTAAATTAGCAGAAAAGAAAGGAGAAGACAAATGAGCTTAAAAGCTTACCGTCCAGTTACCCCTGCTCAGCGTCAAAAAACCACACAGGATTTTGATCAGATTACCACAAATAAGCCGCTCAAATCCTTGACTTTGGCCAAGAAGCAACAGGCTGGTAAAAATAATCAGGGTCGTATTACTGTACGTCACCGTGGTGGCGGCGTTAAGCGTCATTACCGTATTTTGACCCATAATTTGCCAAAAAATCTCAATCTGACAATTGAAGAAATCGAGTACGATCCAAATCGTTCAGCTCGTATCGCCAGAGTCAAAGATCAGAATGGCGTTTACTACTATGTTCTAGCAGACAGCAATATGGAAAAAGGCAACACCTTCAAGATTGGTGATGAAGTTGCCATCGAGGAGTCTAACCGTTTGCCACTAGAAAATATCCCGGTAGGTACTTTCGTCTATGCAATCGAGATTACGCCAGGTCGTGGCGCACAAATGGTACGCGCAGCTGGTGCATCCGCTCAGCTTATGGCTAAGGAAGACGGATATGCTACCTTAAAAATGCCATCTGGCGAGTTTAGAAAGGTGTTATCGTCTTGCCAAGCAAGTGTAGGCACCGTCGGTAATTTGCAGCATCAGAATATCAAGAAAGGTGCCGCAGGTAGAAACCGCAGAAAAGGTATCCGCCCAACAGTCCGTGGTGTTGTTATGAACGCAACTGACCACCCACACGGTGGTGGTGATGGTGGCCGTCACGGTTCCGGTAAAGCTCCGCGTACTCCTTGGGGCCAATTAACTCTCGGGTATCGCACTAGACATAATAAGAAAACTAATAAGTATATCGTGCGTAGTCGCCACGAAGGAAAGAGGAAATAATCTATGAGTAGAAGTCTCAAAAAAGGACCTTTTGTAGATTATAAACTACAAAAGAAGGTAGAAGCTCTCTCCGCTGATGATCGAACTGTGATTAAGACCTGGGCGCGTCAGTCGACCATCTCTCCGGAAATGGTTGGTCGCACAATTGCCGTCCATAATGGTAAAGTCCATGTTCCAGTTTTCGTCAGCGAGAATATGGTTGGGCATAAGCTCGGTGAGTTTGCCCCAACTCGTAAATTTAAGCGCCATGGCGGCAAGAAAGCTGCCGAAGCTGCTGCTGCGAAAGGAGATGCATAATGGAAACTCATTTCGCACACGCATATATTAAAGGTATAGATAGTATGCCAAGAAAGACTAGCATTGTTGCAAGCTTAGCGCGTGATCGCTATGTTGCAGATGCGATGGTAATTCTAGAAAAAACACCACGTCGTTCAGCCCGCGCCGTCGCTAAGGCTATCGACTCCGCTAGGGCTAACCTATTAAACTCTGGTGTATCTATCGATCCGAAAACCATTCGCGTTGCACGTATCTCAGTAACAGCAGGCACGCGTATTCGTCGCTATAAGCCAGCTTCTCGTGGTCGTGCATTACCTTACGAAAAAATTTCTTCCAACATCTTTGTCGAAGTTGCTGGTGAAGAAAAAGCGAAGAAAGTCACAAAGAAGGAGGAAAAGTAATGGGTCAAAAAGTTAATCCCGGATCCTTCCGTCTTCAAATCAGTAAAGACTGGTCTTCTAAGTGGTTTACAAAGAAGACAGATTTTAGAAACTGGTTGGTAGAAGATGTTAAAATCCGTGAAACCATTGAAAATCGCTTCAAGAGTCGCCCTACTATTGCCAAGATTAATATTGAGAGAAGTCCAAATCTTATCACTATTACTATCTTGACCGCTAAGGCTGGTGCCGTAATTGGAAAACAGGGTGCAGGTATTAACGAGTTAAAGAAAGAACTCGAAAAATTCACCCATGAGCCTGTTCGCTTGAACGTTGAAGAAGTTAAAAAACCAGAGCTTAATGCAAAGCTTGTAGCCGAGAATATCGGTTTTCAGTTAGGAAAGCGTATGAACTTCCGCCGTGCTGTAAAGATGGCATGTCAGTCCACTATGGCCGCTGGTGCTAAGGGTGTGCGTATCGAGGTTGCAGGACGCTTAAACGGTGCAGAAATGTCTAGGCGCGAGAAGTTTATTGAGGGTTCCGTTCCTCTACATACTCTTCGTGCAGATATTGACTTTTACTGTCACCACGCTCCTACTACTGCCGGTATCGTTGGTGTAAAGGTCTGGATTTATAAGGGGGAGAAATAATTATGGCTATTTTACTTCCAAAGAAAACCGCACATAGAAAAGTTCGTATTGGCAAAAATAACGGAGTCGCTACACGTTGTAATTCCGTAGATTTTGGCGATTATGGCCTAATGTCACTAGATAATGAACGTATCAATTCTCGTCAAATCGAAGCTGCCCGCCAGGCAATCACGCGTTATATCAAACGCGGTGGTAAAATCTGGATTAGAATTTTTCCACATACCCCTGTCACCAAGAAACCTCTTGATGTTAAAATGGGCGGCGGTAAAGGTGAACCACAGTTCTTTGCAGCAAAAGTAAAAGCTGGAACAGTTATGTTCGAGATTGCTGACGTCACTGATGAACAGGCCAAAGAAGCCTTACGTTTAGCTTCTCACAAGCTACCAGTACGCTGCAAGATTATTAAGAAAGAGGAGTTCTAATTATGGCAAAGAAAAAAGCTGTTGAGAATAAAGCAAAAACTCTTGCTGAACTCCGCCAGGAACTTCTAATTGCAAGAAAGAGCTTACATGAAGGTACTCTTACCAATCCTCATGCTATCAAAGCAATTAGAAAAGAAATCGCAAGAAAAATGACCGCAGAGAGAAGCGAATCTATTAACGAACCTGCGGCAAAGAAAGGAGAAGAGTAATGGCAAAGACTATCACTGGCCTGGTTTCATCAGACAAGCGCGATAAGACTATTACTGTCTCTGTCGCAAGTCGTGAAACACACCCACTCTATCGCAAACAGTATACTAAGACACGTAAGTACACTGCTCACGATGAAAAGAACGAGGCAAAACTTGGCGATAAAGTCGAAATCGTCGAATGCCGTCCATTTTCTAAAACCGTCAACTATAAGCTAGTTAAGGTTATAGAAAAATCCCACGGTACGGTCGCCTTGAAAGATAATGTTACAGAAGTAGAAATGCCGGAAAAAGTTGGCGCTGATGCTAGCGCAAAGGCGAAAGAAGCTTCTGATAAAGAGGTGGAGGAATAATATATGATCCAACAGGAAACTAGATTAAAAGTTGCTGACAACAGCGGCGCCAAAGAACTTGGTGTAATCCGGGTCCTTGGTGGAACTCGCGCTCGTTACGCATCGGTTGGCGATATCGTCACTGCCAGCGTAAAAGACGCGTCTCCAACTGGCAACGTAAAGAAGAAAGCCGTTGTTCGCGCAGTTGTTGTTAGAACTCGCGCACAAATTCGTCGTCCAGATGGCTCAACGATTCGTTTCGATGACAATGCAGCCGTGCTCATTAACGACGATAAGACACCAAAAGGAACTCGTGTCTTTGGCCCTGTTCCAAGAGAGCTAAGAGAGCGCGGATTTAGCAAAATTATCAGCTTAGCACCGGAGGTACTCTAATGGCACAGAACTTAAAAATTAACGATACTGTCAAGATTATCTCGGGCGACAACAAAGGTAAAACCGGTAAAATTGTCAAGATGGATAAGAAAAACCACAAAGCAATGGTTGAGGGAATTGAAGTTCGCGAACGTCACATGAAGAAAACCCAGTTTAACCCAGCCGGTGGCAAAAAGACAATTCATGTCGGAATCGACCTATCCAACCTTAAAAAGGAGGAAAGATAATGGCAGAGACGAAATATATTCCAAGACTTAAATCCGAATATGATAATAAAATTATCAAAGATTTAATGAAGGAGCTAGACATCAAAAATGTCAATCAGGTTCCAAAACTAGAAAAAGTTGTCGTGTCCTGTGGTGTTGGTAAAAAACGCGACGATAAGCGTTATACCGAAACAGTAGAGCTTACCTTAGCTAAAATTACTGGTCAGGCTACTACGACTAGATTAGCAAAAAAATCCATTGCTACTTTCAAGATTAGAAAAGGCATGGGCGCACCAATTGGTTATCTTACCACCCTCCGAGGCGTTAAGATGTACGAATTTGTTGACCGCCTAATAAATATTGCTCTTCCACATGTCCGTGATTTTCATGGTGTGTCAAAGAAGAGCTTTGATGCACAGGGTAATTACAGTCTAGGTCTAAGCGAACAAACCGTGTTCCCAGAAATCACCTTTGAAGATGCAGCTGTACTGCACGGACTAGAAATCACCTTTATCATTAAAAATGGATCAAAAGAAGGGAGCAAGAGATTGCTAGAAATGTTTGGTATGCCGTTTGAAAAGGAGGAGAAATAGTATGGCGAAGAAATCTGCTGTCCTCCGTGACGTTAAACGACATGAAATGTACGACAAATACAAAGATAAGCGAGCAGCGCTAAAAGCTGCTGGTGACCTTGAAGGTTTACAAAAACTTCCAAGAAATTCTAGCCCTACAAGGCTCAAAAACCGCGATATGTTAGATGGTCGACCACGCGGTTATATGCGTAGATTTGGCTTATCTCGTATCAATTTTCGTGAAAAAGCAAGCAAGGGCGAAATCCCTGGTGTAACAAAGAGTAGCTGGTAGAAAGGAAGGAGAATTATGTCATTACAATCTACTGATCAAATCGCTGACCTGATTACTCGCATCCGCAACGCTATTCTGGTTAGCAAAAACGAAGTAAACGTCCCTACCTCTAAGTTAAAAGTCGCAGTTTGTGAGGGCCTCAAAAAAGGTGGCTATATTGCTGAATACAATATTGAAAAAGCCCACCCACGCGACATCTTACACGTGCTAATTAACGAAGAGGGTAAGAACGCTAGCATTAACGAGATTACCAAGGTTTCTAAACCAGGTCGTAGAATCTATACCTCAGCTGACGACATTCCAACCATTAAATCTGGTCGTGGGATCGTGCTTATTTCGACCTCAAAAGGCGTAATGAGCGGTCAAGAGGCTAAGAAGCTCCGCCTAGGTGGCGAAATACTTGTAAAAGTTTGGTAAAAGCACCAACTTGCAAAAAATCTCCCAAAATTGGGAGATTTTTTGTCCTTATGTTATAATAAGCATAAGGATTTTACATGGAAAACGCTAGCCCAATCGAAAACAACCCAAATTTTACACCGGGTGCTCAAATCGCCCAGCCAGGCAATCCAGAAAAGAAGCCAAGAAAAATACCCTACATTCTAATTGCTGGCGGTGTTCTGGCTGTTGTTGCGGCCATAATTATAGTAGTTATTGTCGTAAATTCTGGAAAAAATAGTTCGACAAGTACCGAAAATGCCGTTTCAGAAAATAGCACTATTACAGATAAAAATAACGTCACGAAGAAAACTGATAATACTGAGCAAGAAAATGCAGTCAAAGAAGTAATTGCTGACATTAAAAACGAAATCGAGCAGTCTCTCCTCTCATACACTGCCGGTCAAGTAAAGGTAGCTGCCACCGTTGCCCAAACTTATAACGAAACAATGCCTTATTATTTTCCGGCAGGTACAGTGGTGGGTGTAGATCTAGAAAAATCTTATGGTCTGAAAGTTGACGGAACAGAGGACTTAGACAAGATTACGGAAATCGCTAGCAAAATCAGAACTTATTTGGCAAATCACGGTTTTAAGCGTTATACTAAGGTTTCTACTACTATGACTAGTGATACGGAGTTTTATAACTCGGATACTAACATTATATGTAGTCCAATAGTCGATAGCATCCCACTTGCTTTCTCGTGCGGTAATACATCATGGATCTCCCAAGAAAAAATCGACTTATCTAACGATCTAGCGGTAGCTTATCAAGAAAAGAATAACGAATATCCGCTGACTATCTCTGTTTCAGAAAAAGATGTAGAAAATAGCCCATATGTCCCATACCAGAGAGTAACAGCAAACCTAGGCAGTTTTGCCGGCTTGTTCTATCGCACGAGCAAAGATGCAAGCTGGCGATATTTTACAGGAACACAGGCAGTTCTCGATTGCTCCGCATACGATACAGAAGTCTTAAAACGTGCTTTTGCAGGAGAAGTCTGTACAAACTCAGCAGGATTAAGCGCCCCAGTCACTCCATAACGTAGAGCAGGTAGTATTACTTTACGGTAATTACTTGCATAAGACTAAGCTAAGAATAATAAAATAAGCTGCGTAGCTCTTGTTTTTTAGTCTAATCTATGATAAAATATAGAGTATTATTAACAAAAGGGAACGAAATGAGTCGTATCGGAAAACTACCTGTGGACATTCCTGCGGGCGTGACAATTACGGTCGGCGACAAGACTATTACTGTCGCAGGCCCAAAAGGCACGCTTGAAGTTCCTGTCCAACAGAACACTACCACTAAGGTAGAAGATGGCAAGATAATTGTCACCCGTAAAGATGACGAGCCAGAGTCAAAGGCTTGGCATGGCTTGCAGCGGGCATTACTAAACAACGCCGTAATTGGTGTCACCAAGGGTTTTGAGAAAAAACTTGAAATCAACGGTGTCGGTTTCCGCTTGTCAGGTGGCGGCAAACAAATTGAGATGGCCTTAGGTTTTTCTCATCCTGTTAAGTATACCGCACCCGATGACATTGAGCTAAAAGTAGACAAGATGGAAATTACCGTCCTTGGCGTCGACAAGCAAAAAGTTGGCCAATGCGCTGCGGAAATCCGTAGCTTGAAGAAACCAGAGCCGTACAAGGGTAAGGGCATCAAATATGTTGATGAGCACATTATCCGTAAGGCTGGAAAGGCAGGTAAGAAATAATGAAAGCAGAATATCGTGCTAACCGCACACGAGCTAAAATCCATGGCACAAGCGACCGTCCACGCCTTACTGTACATATCAGTAACATGCATATTACCGCACAAGTAATTGATGATGACAAGAAGACTACTCTCGCTTATGCTACTACCGTCGGTAGCAAAATCTCTGGTACGAAAACCGAGAAGGCTGCTGCCATTGGCAAAGAAATTGCCGAAAAAGCTAAAAAGGCCAAGGTAAAGACCGTTGTCTTTGATCGTGGCTCGAAACTCTATTCTGGAAGAATGTCTGCCCTAGCAGATGCAGCCAGAAAGGAAGGATTGGAATTCTAACATGGCAGAAAATAATAATCAACCAAAGGTCATTAACAAATCTGGCACTTTAAAGATGACAGATGAGACTGCCGCAACCAGAAAAAGTCGTGACATTGGTGGTCGTCCATTTGACCGTCGCAACAATCGTCGCCGCGATCGCGTAAAAGCTGACGTTGCGCCAAAGGAATATGACGAGGTTACCATCAATATCGACCGTGTTTCTCGTACCGTTGCTGGCGGACGCCGTATGCGCTTCAAGGCCCTAGTCGCCATTGGCAACCACAAGAACAAAGTAGGAGTCGGTGTAGCCAAGGGTAACGATGTTACCTCCGCCGTTCAAAAAGCTACTACAAAAGCTAAGAAAAACATGATTGAGTTCAATATGGATGGCGAAACAATCTGCCACGAAGTGGAGAGCAAGATCACTGGCGCTGACGTTCTAATGAAGCCGGCTGCTCCTGGTACAGGTATTATCGCAGGTGGTGTGGTACGTTCTATTATTGGCCTTACAGGTGTTAAAAACCTAATTTCTAAGTCACTTGGCTCTACTAATAAGGTTAACATTGCCTACGCAGTAGTGGAAGGATTGCGAAGCCAAATCCCAAGAAAAGAATGGGAGACGACCAAATCTAAAAGTGCCGAGGAAAAGTCAGCTAAAAAAGCTACTAAAAAGGAGGCTAAATAATGAAGTACAATGAATTAAACGTCTCTGCTAACACTCGTCCAAGTAGAAAAGGTCGTGGTATTTCTGCTGGCCAAGGAAAAACCGCTGGACGCGGTACTAAGGGTCAGAAATCTCGTACTGGTCATCGCAAGATGCCTATCGGATTCATGGGCGGTCAACGTGCTATCATGCAGGCAGTACCAAAGCTAAAAGGCTTCAAGTCTATCCACGCCAAAGCAGAAGTAGTCTATACTGATCGTCTAAATGACTTAAAAGGTGACATTGATAACTTTGCAATGTATGAAGCAGGGCTAATTTCAAGTCCTTATGCCAAGGTAAAAGTTATTTCTCGCGGAGAGCTAACTGCTAAAATTAATCTTACCACGCAGTTTGCATCAAAATCTGCTGTGGAAGCCATTAAAAAAGCAGGTGGCACTTTCAAGAAAGTAGCAGTCCCAACCAAGAAGATTGCCGAGGATAGCAGAAAAGGCAGTAAAGACGACAAAAAGTCTAAGTAAATAATATTATATATATAATATACGGCAAAATCCCTGTTTACGCAGGGGTTTTGTTTATGCGAAAACACAAAAGATTTTGGACCTATTTAGCGAAATACGTTCAGTAAACTAGCGCATAAATGTTGTAAAAAATACAACATTATTTTGTTCCATTTTGAAAAAACTGATGCTACAATAAGAATGTCTTACGTTCCGATCAGATTTTTATATCTGAACATTAACTATTGAAATCCGAGAACGGCGCCACAGCCGGTTCAATGATTTTAATAGTTATTGTTCAGGTCGGAGCGTAAGACACCCCTAATGTGGCGCCGTTCCCTTGATAATCTTACGGAAGGCACCCAGGAAGGGTGTCATTTTAAGTAGGAGGTATCAAATCAACCATGGGAGACAATATCAAACTATCGAATAATCACGGTACAAAACTTGGCAGAATCCACCATCTAATACATAAGTCTTCTTTTTCATCTTTTTCCTCCTCTTCCACCTCGTCTCGCATGCTTTCTCACCGCAACATCACGCTTACTTTCTCTATCTTCTTCGTTGCTTTTGTTGTTACCTTTCTCTCTTTTTCTATTTTTGCCCCTGTTAATTCTTCTGATGCCGCCACTGTCACTACTAATCTCTCCGCAGGCGGCTATTACATTAATATTACCAGTAACGACGTCGTCTTAGATGTTACTACCACGGTTTCCGGCACCACCTCTT
>JAFRAU010000027.1 GCA_017405245.1 Candidatus Saccharimonadota bacterium | reverse complement strand
CAGGAGCATTAGTATTGGTTACGATAGTATCCCTAGCATATGCGACTTGACCGGATGGGGAGGCTTCCATATCGATAGTAATGTCGGAGGATTTGACGTTAATGAGATACCCAGTATAAGCTACGTTAGTGGAGACGGTGGCTGCATCAGAAGAATTAATTGGAACAAAGATAGAAAATGAGAGAAAAGTAGCAACAAAGGCTACTGCGAAGATGGAGAATGTGGAAATGTAAAGTTTTCTTTTGTTTATTAGTTTGGTTTTTGATTTGATTGACATTGATACCTCCTACTTATATTGGGTGGTGTGGTACCTTCTATCTAAAAAGGCGCCACAAGGTGTTCAATACCAAACAATTTCAACAAACGTTCAGTGCCTTATGACGCCTTTAAAAAACGTTTGTTGTAACAAATAATTTGGTATTGAACAATCTTATTGTAGCGCATGTTTCTTAAAAATGCAAATTTTTTATGGTTTTTATTTTTAATATCTTAGATACCTTATTGTTTAACAAAATTAGAATAAAAACTGTATAAAAACACAAAAACCGCTAAGTAGCGGCATTTGCTTTTTAGTGATACTGAATACGGCGAGTTAAGATTTTGGTAAAAAATGACTAAGCAGTAGTAACTTTAACCATGGCCGGACGGATGACTCTGCCATTATAAATATAGCCGGAACGGAGGGTTTCTTTTACGACTTCTTTGTCACCGGTTCCCTCTTCCATCATCACGGCATCATGCAGATCTGGATTAAAATCTACACCCTCATGAGAGTCGATTTTTTCTAGACCGAGGTCTTTTACGGTTTTTTCTAAGCTCTTAGCAAGTGGAGCGAGTTCCGGAGTAGCGGCGATAGCGCGGTCCATGTCATCTAAGAGTGGCAAAAACTTTTTAACCGTTTCCGACTTGGCAAATTCGGCAGTCTGAGCTTTTTGAATATCCATTTGCTTACGATAGTTTTCAAAATCGGCACGAGTACGTTTTAAATCATTAGTAAGATCTATGATTTTAGCTGCTAAATCTGGCTGAGGATTTGTGGTCGCAGATTGTTCTGACGAATGATTTGTGGCTACCTGCTGAAAAGATGGGTTAGATGAATCTGGAACATTATTTTTACTACTCATTTTATTTTTCTTGTTCATTATAAAATCTCCTCCAACATATTACCTGCGTGACGAACGAGAGACATAACCCGACCATAATTCTGACGAGTAGGACCGAGAACGCCGATGTAACTATTGTCTGAATATGGCGAGCGGAATTTACTGATGATGAGTGAGGCACCAGAAGACTTGCCGATAGGATTTTCTTGGCCAATAAAGATATTAAGAGGCTCGCCCGGAGCAGCTTCGCGGAGCCACGGCTCTAAATTGTCTAGCAACCTGGCCATACTTTGGACACGAGTGATGTCGGCATATTCTGGCTGAGCGAGAAGCTTAGCAATACCAGCAAGATAAAGCTGATTGCCAATAGTAGCGAGGCCGAGATTTCCAGTAAGCTCGACAAGCGAATCAACTGCGCCGCGAATGGCATCCTCAGCACGAGTCTGAGAAGTAACACGAAGCTCTAAGGCGTGTGTGCCGCGATCTGAAAGCTTGCTAGAAAGAAGTCTAGCAGGGTTTTCTTCTGGTGTATTATTAAGAGTTGCGTCGGTTAGTAGTGTAGGGGTAGGAGAATCGATAGACTTATCAATCTCATCTGTCAGAGAATTAACGTATAGACGATAGCCAGCATCGGTAGGAATGCGGCCTGCGGAAGTATGTGGCTGTGCAATATATCCCATTTCTTCCAATCTAGCCATCTCTGCGCGAATAGTGGCGCTAGACACGTCGAAAAGCTTAGCCAGAGTGACGGAACCAACAGGTGCGGCCATCTCTGCATATTCTTCAATAATAGCAAATAGTATTTCTTTTTGACGTTTAGTAATGCTCATACTTCTATTATATATAATTAGCACTCAAAAATCAAGAGTGCTAATTATCCGATGTGCGAAAAATCCAAGATATGATATACTAAATATATGGACATGGAAGAAAAAATCAAAACAATCAAGGAATGGCTAGGAAAAGGGTCTATTAATATTTTTGGACTGCCAATGAGCGGTAAAGATACAGTAGGAATTAGATTGGCGGAAACGCTGGGGGCAAGGTTTTTGTCATCTGGAATGATAATTAGGGCGATGGAAGCAGAGCAAAATAAGCATTATACCGATAGCGGAGAGCTTGCGCCAACAAATGTTTTTTCTGAATGGGTACTACCTTATTTTGCCAGAGAAGATTTAAGAGAGAGTCCGCTGATTCTTTCCTCGGTAGGGAGATGGGACGGCGAAGAAAACCAGGTAATGGATGCGGCGGCTGATGCCGGACACGCAATTAAAGCCGCAGTACTATTAAATATATCTGAGGCTGATGTAATGGTGCGCTGGGAAGCAGTACGAGAAGCTGGTACGCGTGAAGGGGACGAGCTAACTAAGCGTGAAGACGATAAAAGACGTGACGTGTTTCAGAAAAGAATTGACGAGTTTAACCAGAAAACGATTCCGGTGTTGCAACATTATCAGTCCATGAATATCTTAGTACCAGTACAGGCTGATGGGACGAGAGACGAAGTGTTTAATCTTTTGGTTGACAAGCTTTACGCATTTGCAACTAGAAAAAACTGGTAGTGAGATTAGTCGCGTTTTAGCATAACTGTAAAAGCCTCGGATGGTATGTCGATTTTACCGAAACGCTTCATGCGGGCTTTGCCACGCTTTTGCTTTTCTAGTAGTTTCGCCTTACGATCACGGTCACCCGTGTGAATCTTGACGGTAACGTCTTTTCTGTATGCACCAATAGTTTCCCGAGCGATAATTCTGGCGCCAATGGCGGCTTGGAGTGCCACCTCGAAACTTTGACGCGGAATAACTTCTTTTAGTTTTTTGGTAATTTCCCGACCGAGTGCATCAGCCTCGGAACGGTGGCACATACAAGCCAGTGCGTCGATTTTCTGGCCGGAGACCAGGAAATCGACGCGCACTAAATCTTCTGGCCGATAATCGGAGAGCTCGTAGTTGAAACTAGCGTAACCGGAAGTAGTGGATTTTAGCTGGTCGTAAAAGTCGGTCAGAAGATTTGCCATTGGCGCTTCAAAATCAATGACGGCGCGGTCTTCGATATAAGACAAATTAGTCTGCCTGCCACGTTTTTCTACGATTAAGTTAAGAACATTTCCAATCATAGATTTCGGAACGATGATCTCGCCTTTTACCCATGGTTCTCTAATTTCTAGTACTTCTGACATATCTGGAAGGTCGGCTGCGGATTTGATTTCTATGTTGTCACCATTATTTAATGTAACTTCATAGTTAGTGGACGGATTAGTAACCACGAGGTCTAGCCCAAACTCACGTTCTAATCGCTCGCGAATAATATCCATGTGGAGAAGTCCCAAAAAACCGATACGGAGACCAAAGCCTAGGACTGGGGAGTTTTCTGGTTCGAACTGTAAGGCGCTGTCAGATAAAGACAGCTTTTCTATGGCTTCTTTTAGGGTTTTGTAATCTTCGTTTGAAACTGGGAAAAATCCAGCATAAACAAAAGGCTGGACATTTTTATAGCCAGGAAGCGGAGTGTTAGCCGGTTGTTTTGCTAAGGTTACCGTATCGCCGACCTTTGCTTCGCGAGTGGTTTTAAGATTGGTAACAATGTAGCCAATTTCCCCTTCTTCTAACTCACTTTTCTCGGACATTTCTGGCTTTAAGATGCCAACTTCTAGGGCGAGACCATTTTTTTCTGCGGCCATCATGCGAATTTCTGAATTTTTTGCTAATTTACCATCAAAAATACGTACATACAAAACTACACCACGGTAATCATCGAAATACGAATCAAAAATGAGTGCCCGCAGAGCGTGACCATTCGTATCATTGGCCGGAGCTGGTGCGTCCGTGATAATCCTGTCTAGGACTTTCTCAACATTTAGACCAGTCTTGGCAGAGACACCAATAATTTCTTCACGCCGACAACCTAGAAGGTTAATTAACTGATCCTCTACTTTTGGCACATCAGCAGCGGGAAGATCAATCTTATTGATAACCGGAATGATATATAAATCTTGTTCCAGGGCCAAATAAACGTTTGCCAAAGTCTGAGCTTGGATACCCTGAGTAGCATCAACTACTAGAATGGCCGCTTCTACGGCTTGAAGAGAACGAGAAACTTCATAAGAAAAATCGACATGACCAGGAGTATCAATTAGATTTAGCTCATAGCCCTTATAATGCATTTGGACTGGGGTCAGCTTAATAGTGATTCCCTTTTCGCGTTCTAGCTCCATACTGTCTAGGAGCTGTTGTTTCATTTGACGCTTTTCTACGGTGCCAGTAATTTCCATCATTCGATCTGCGAGGGTAGATTTACCATGGTCGATATGGGCAATTATGCAGAAATTTCTGATTTTTTCGGTGTTCATATGGTAAAATTATAACATATGAGAAAGGTTCTGGCAATTTCTGGCGGTGTGGATTCGATGCTTCTTTTTTCTCTATTTGCGGATGACAAAACGGCAGTAGTAGCACATTTTGACCATGGCACGAGACCATCTTCGCAAGACGACGCGAAGTTTGTGGAGCGTATCGCTAAAAACCATGGGCTTAGTTTTTTCCTAGGACATGGAAGGCTCGGCGAGAACGTGTCTGAGGCGGAAGCCAGAACTGCAAGATATAGATTTTTATACAAAGTGGCAGAGGAAGTAAACGGAGAAATCTATACGGCACACCATCTAAATGACCTAGTTGAGACCATAGCGATCAATTTCTTGCGCGGAACAGGATGGAGGGGGCTTGCGCCATTTAGTAATGACAATATCAGACGTCCATTTCTAGAAAAGGGATATACAAAGAAAGATATCTTAAAGATGGCGGCGGAAAAAAACATTGTTTTTCGGCAAGACCCTACTAATGTCAGCGATAACTATCTAAGAAACCGGGTGCGCGAAAGAAGCAGCGAGCTTTCAGAAGAAGTGCTGAAATCTCTTTATGATCAATATCAAAAACAAGTGGCGATACGAGCAACAATAGAAAATGAAATCACTAATCTTCTGCCAAAAGATGGGAGATATAACAGGAAGTGGCTGTCTAAAATGCACTCGGAAGTAGCCTTGGAGATACTAAGGGCAGCCCTAAAAAAAGTTGGCGTTAATGCAACTAGACCGCAAGTGCAAGATTTTCTAGCTGCTATCACTAGCTATCTACCAGAAAAAAAGTATAATCTGCCTGGCGGGAAGATGGTGACAATGCATAAGCATGATTTTATTCTGAAATAAAATTATGCTATAATGTAAATATGCTAATTAATGCGACAAAGCTCGTTAATTGTTCTGTACTAAGTCTTCACGTGGGCGGAAAAATAGCGGAAACTACTGGATTAATTATTGACCCGAACGACTTAAAGGTAGCTGGATTTGACCTAGTAGGCCCAGACGTTGGTGGAGAAAATGGGACAGTTTTGCAACCGAAAGATATTCGTGAATTTTCCGAAATAGGGATGGTAGTCGACTCAATAGATGAGTTTGTAAAACCGGAAGACGTAGTTAAACTTGATGAGGTGATTAAGCTAAACTTTACACTTGAAGGAATAAAAGTAGAGACTAAAAAAGGAACAAAACTTGGTAAAGTTACTGGGTATACGGTCAATACTGAAAACTTTTTAGTGCAGCAGCTTGTGGTGGGGCGGCCTTTTATGAAAGCGTTTTTGGACCCAGAACTTTTAATTGGTAGAAGTGAAGTAGTAGAAGTAAATGATGATAAAATTATTGTAAAAGACGAGGAAGACAAAATCAGAAAGAATGCGATGACAGAAGATTTTGTGCCGAATTTCGTCAATCCATTTAGGGATGTTCGTCTTGCTCCTGAACCAGAGCTCTCGCAAGCTGATAGTCAAACCCTTGACGAGCTAGATAAGCAATAAGTTTTTCCTTAGAATATTTACGAGATTTTTTAGCAATAATTTTTTTGATTTCTTCTTCATCGCTACGCTCAGAGGTACTAAGGACCTCGTCAATGATGCTAGAAGATACACCTTTTTTCTGCAATTCTAGGCGAAGCTTTTTGGCACTTTCACCTTTTTTGAGATTGCGATTCTCGACAAAAAATTCTGCAAACTTATAATCGTCAACAAATCCTTTCTCGCAAAGTCTATTTATGACGGCATCAATGTCTTCGTCCGTATAGATAGTCTGCTTCTTGGTGCGGAGTTTATATTTTTCTTTAAGCTCCTCTGGCTCATTCTGATTCTTGACGATGAACCTGTTATTTACTATGCGTTTACTTCGTTTTTTGACTAGAAAGTCGCGCATTTCTCTCACGGAATGGGGGCGAGTAAGTGCTTTTTCCAGAGCGGATTGATAAAGCTTCCCAAACTCGGAAGCATGACGCAATTCTCTTAATTTTTCTGCTGTGAGGAGCTGACCAACTTTGAGATGAAAATCTACCACCTGGGCAACGTCAAGCGAAAAATCAAATTTTCCATTGATAAAAATATTAACACGATTTTCATTTCTGACGCCGGGAGTGATTTTAGAAATCATGCTAACATCACTCCTTAGCCCGGAGATTACTTCTTTTTTAGTAGCTTTTTTTAGAAAATCAAATTGGTCAGTATTATCTAAACTACCTTTGCTGCTGTTTTTAATTATTTCCATGTTGTTTTAGCCAATTCTTAAACAAGGCATTTGTTTCTATATCAGATTTTAGCGCGGGCTTAGCATTGCTCTCGATAAAATCATCAAATTCTGAAAGCGGAATCCATCTTACTTCTGAAACTTCTTGGTCATTAAAGTGAAATTCTTCTGTATTATCTGTAAAATCGTAGGCGTAAATATGAATAAACATATTGGCGTGTCCGCTCGTTTCTGAGGCTATGAAGTATAGCTTTTTCGGGGATACTGTCACACCAATTTCCTCTTTGACTTCGCGAATGGCGGCGGCAAGTCTATCCTCTTTAAAATTAATGTGGCCGCCAGCAGAACGGTCAAAATAATTAGCATTTCTGTCAACATATGGCGAACGTTTTTGAAATAGAATTTCTATACTGTCTCCGTTTTTACGATATAGCCAGACTTGCGCCGTGGCAACAAAAACTTTCTCATCTAGACCGGGGTTACCTAATTCCGAGGAGCGACCACTACTTAGGCACTCCCCGGCGGCATCATATTCCTGCCAAAGTTCATTAGTGTGTGGCATCTAATTAATCTTTCTTGGTAGTTTCCTTACTAGCTGATTCTTCCATGCTGGCACTTGGTATGGCCTTGGCTCTAACTTTTTGTTCTATTTCTGTCATAAGCTCCGGTTTCTCGATGAAGAGCTTTTTTACGGCCTCGCGACCCTGGCCAATAGTGGCACCATTATACTTAAAGAAGGCACCAGCTTTCTCTATGACACCATATTCTACACCAAGATCTAGAATGTCGCCGGTTTTGCTAATTCCTTCGTTATACATGATATCAAACTCAGCAGTACGGAAAGGTGCGGCAATTTTGTTCTTGACAACTTTGATTTTAGTGCGGTTGCCAGAGACGTTGTCGCCATCTTTAATCTGACCGATACGACGAATATCTATTCGGACGGAAGCGTAGAATTTGAGGGCGTTACCACCAGTTGTGGTTTCGGGATTACCAAACATAACGCCGATTTTCATGCGAATCTGGTTTATGAAAATTACTGTGGCTTTGGACTTGCTGATAATTCCGGTAAGTTTACGCATAGCCTGGGACATCAAGCGTGCTTGCAAGCCCATTTGAGCATCACCCATATCGCCGTCAATTTCTGCCTGCGGCACAAGTGCGGCAACGGAGTCAACTACGATTAAATCGACTGCGCCGGAACGGACTAAGGTTTCGCATATTTCAAGAGCTTGTTCGCCGTTATCTGGCTGAGAAATGAGTAAATCTGCGGTGTTTACACCAATTTTCTTAGCATAAGCTGGGTCTAGGGCATGCTCTGCATCAATAAAAGCCGCCTGGCCACCTTGTTTCTGAATCTCGGCAATGGCGTGAAGAGCAAGAGTAGTTTTACCGGAAGATTCTGGCCCATAAATTTCAATAATACGACCCTTTGGATAGCCGCCGCCGAGGGCCAAATCAAGCGAAAGTGAACCGGAAGGCAAAAGTTCTACGTCGATTTTCTTAGCCTCGCCGAGCTTCATGATGGAGCCGTCTCCAAACTGTTTAGTAATTTGAGCGATAGCAAGATTTAGAGCCTGGCTCTTGCCGCTAGTCTCCTGGTCTGCTGATTCTGTTTTTTTTGCCATGATTTTCTCCTTTATTCTATTATAGCTTATTTTGAAGCTCCACGGACAAAATCACTAAGGATTAATGGCCAAATGCCTGCACAGTTGGCGAAGCTTAGACTTAGGGTAGCACATGGCGATATTTTTTGGCAAGCACTAGCATTAAGTTTTTTTGGAAAGGTAGCTACTTGAACGTTTTTTCTGAATAATAAAAGCCAGGATAACTACTATGATGGTAGGTAAAAGTAGCAAAAACACAAGTGGATTGCCTGCCGGAAGTTCTACTAGAAATACTTTTTTGTCACTAAAAAATTCCACAACGGAGATTTGATAGTTCAAAACTATTAAAGTAACTCGGCTTACAATAGTGGCGAGAAATGGAATAAAAATAGCAAAAGCTCCCGTTAGAAAAGTGAGTCCCATGGCGATAGAAATTGTTGGCAGAATTAAGATATTAGCGAAAATGGAAATTAGAGAAATCGAGCCAAAAAAGTACAGCAAAATGGGTGCACAGAGTAAAGTAGCGGAAATGGAAGATATAAGGGTGCTGCTTAAAAAACCGGGCTTTTTGTGGTTACCATAGAAAAAATGGGTAAGGATTGGGGCAACAATTAGGATGCCAGAAAATGAAGCGAACGAAAGCAGCCAAGCCAAGTCAGTAAGATAGGCTGGATTAACAATAAGTGCAATGGCAGCGACAAGCAAAATTAATCTTTCTGGACGAACCTTGCGACCATAATACCAAGCTAAGAGACTCAGACCTACAACTAAGCTTGCACGAAGCATACTAGCAGAAAGTCCGGTAACACCAACGAAAAGAAGCGTAAAAATTATACTGGAAAGCAGACTAAAAAAGCGCGATATTTTGCCAAAGAGCCGGCGAGCGACACCAATTAAAACTCCGAGGTGTGCGCCGGAAGCGACAATGATATGAGTTAGTCCTACTGTGCGGAGAGCATTTTTGAATGAATCATCTACACCGGTTTTTTGGCCCAGAAGATAGCCAAGTGCGAGGCCGGACTGCTTAGACGGAAGATAATTTTTCACTCCGGAAGAAAAGAAATCTCGAAATTTGAGGAAAAGGTCTCCTGGCTCAGGACGATCAACGCGAGCCAATTCTGGACGAAAAATAGCGGCCGAGTATGACCCAAAACCTTCGGAGAGTGTGCCGGAAATAGTTACAATATCAGAGCGCTGGATGTCTACACCAGAAACTTGCGTGAATAAACTACCGTTTAATTCTATGTTGTCCTGACTCGACGAGGAAAGTCGAAGACTCGTGAGAGTTAAGTTGAGTTTGCCGTCACTATCGTCTGGGTCTTTGATAACTTTACCAGAAATTGTAACTTCCTTGTCAATTAAGTTTTGAAAAAAATCAGCACCCATAAAATCTGGTGCGGAGCGAAAAAATATTAAAAGTATGCCAGCCATAAATGCTAAAACGAGAGTTGGAGCTCTGGAAATGAGAATCGCAATAGTTAAAAGTAATATCGATAAAATAACCCAAGCTATTGACGAAAAATAGGTCGGCCTAATAATTAGGGCAAAAATGTCGCCAATAATAATGCCGATGGCAAAAATTACAATGTTTCAAGATGCATGAATCTTCATAGCGCTAATTATAAGCACGTAAGCGAAATGAAGGCAAGCGCAAGCGTTTTAGATTATTCGTGATACAACATAATGTCTATGTATGCAGAAATGATGCCGACTAAGACAATGCTACCTTCGATAGAGGTGATAAAGGTGGATATTTGGGTTGCTAGTGAGTCGAAGGTGACGTATTTTGCAATAGTAGCCGAAAGAAGTGAAGTCATGAGAACGGAGAAAAGTGCGGCTTCTGCTACGCGTAAAATTCCGAACATACCTCCACACGAGGAACGAACATAAAGTAAAATCGGAAAGAGTGCAACAAGAGCAACATAGACACCGGAATCAATGATTTCTACTGGAACCTGCGTAAAAAGACGGTGAATCCATTCTGTGAAATTGCCACCAAACATAGTATAGACAGATAAACCTGCAATCATCGCAAGATGAGCCGGGCCGCTGTGGTGACGAACAAAAAAGAATATTAGAAATAGAACTATCAGCGTGGCAATAATAACCATAAGCGTATTATAGCATAAGCCAAGCTAAATGTCGATACACTCTAAGTACTCGACAAATTTTTCTACACAAAGCGTAGCACCAGGTCCATCAACTGGATAGTAAAGCGACGGGGCCTTATTGACTTCGATAATATAGTCGTCAAAGTAATCAATTCCCACGAGTGGGAGTTTTAGTTGTTTCGCTATCGTCTCAGCCTGTTTTTTAAGTGTTTCTGGAAAAGTATCTGATACATCCTCGGCGGTTCCGCCTTGACCGATATTACAAATATTCGTAACCTGAACTTTCTCGCCCGATTTAGGAATATATGAACCTTTGTCGCCCTGTTCTTTAAGATAGGCTTCTGCGGAAGACTTGTTGATATAAGCAAGTCTAGAACGATACGGAGCGGTACGTAAATTGGCATTTTCTAAGTCAATTAATTCTAGTACTGTATGCTGACCGTCGCCAGTAACATGGGCTGGAATACGCGCAATAGCACGAGTAAAATGGTAGTCAACGACTATGGCTCGCACTTCGGCCTTGCTCGATTTTAACATTTCCTGAGCTAGAACTAGGTTAGACCAAGCATGCTCCTTGATGGATTGAATGGCCTTTTTGGCGTCTTGTAGATTACTGATGCCGACAAAGACATCTAGGCCATGAGCACCATCAAAAGGTTTGAGCACTATTTGAGTGTAGCGGGCTAGCATTTCTTCAATCGTTTTTTCTGTGGCCTCAACATCATTAACTGCTAACAATTTTGTTTCTGGCTGTTTGACACCTTCTAAATCTTTTAGCAAAAGATATGAGATATATTTATCGTCGGCGATGCGACCCGCACCATAACTAGTAGTAGGTGGAGTGCCAAAAGAAATCCATATTTCACGACCGTCAGGTCGAGTGGCAAAAATACAAGTTTCACTGGTCTTTACAATACTCGCTTTTTGCCAACCACGAGCCTTAAACACCTGGCGGAGAGATTGGTAGCTTTTAGAAATGTTTGAATCAGGAATCTTGAATAAATCTTCCATTTGTTATGCTCCAATCTTGTCTTTGGAGTTTTTACGCGTAGCGTTGTGCTCAACGTATTCGATAATCTTTGCGGCAACGTTCCTACCGGTGATTTTTTCGATACCAAAGCCAGGAGATGCATTGACTTCTAGAACTAGTGGTCCGCGGGACGAGCGCATTAAATCAACACCAGCGATATGAAGACCCATCGCACGGGAAGCATTAATAGCTAATCTTTTTTCTTCGTCAGTGAGTTTGATTATTGTTCCCTCTCCACCTTTATGGAGGTTGGAACGGAAGTCGTCGTCGAGCGACTGGCGACGCATGCTAGCAACAACACGCGAACCAACTACGAATGCACGAATGTCTGTACCGGCTGATTCTTCAATATACTCTTGAAGAAGAATGTTGGTGCCGTCTTCATTGTAAAGATAAAAAGCTTGCAAGGCAGATTTAGCAGCTTTCTTGGTGTCAGCCAGAACTACACCATTTCCATGTGTGCCAGTAGCTAATTTAATGATAACTGGCAGGCCGATTTGCTCTATTAAATCTTCTATGTCGGCGCTATTTCTAGAAACGAGTGTCTTAGGAGTATCAACTCCGGCCTTAGTTAGAATCTGAGCTGCGCGAAGCTTGTCACGTGCACGAGTGATGGCAATAGAAGAAGATGCCGTCCAAATACCTTGCATCTCAAATTGGCGGACAATGGCGCAACCGTAGCGTGTCATATTGTTAGAAATTCGAGGAATAATAGCATCATATCCTTCAATTTTTTCACCATGATAGTACACGTCAGGATGTTTCTCATCCAGAGACAAATAACAGTTTTTGTATTTAATAACCTTGACGTTATGACCACGGCTCTCGGCTTCTTCAACAAGACGCTTAGTAGAATAATTAGCGTTACCGTTTGATAAGATTGCAATATTCATTATTTGCTCCTTTCTTTGTTATCTGCAACATATTTTTGATGGAATTTGTGCGGATCTTTTTTAAACTCTGCAAAATTGACAGACTTAGATTTGGGCTTAGGACGAACTTTGACATTAGGCAATGAAACATCCACCAAGAAACGGCCGCGGATTGTACTTCTACCTATCAAGATTGGAAAGGTGTTTTTACTGCGGTCCGCAAGAGAGAAAAGGACGCGCACACGACGACCGTTAATAGTAATCGGAAAATGTGTGCGGTAGCGAATCTGTTCCTCGCCCATAGCGCTACGAACGGTAAAAACTTTGTAATCTTTACGACGATAGATTTTGCCATTATAGAATGGGCTGTCCTTACCAAAGAGAGAAAAAACTAAGGAACCGTCTTTTTCTATGTGGATGTCGCTAGCCCAGATGGCAGAAGAAGTAGCGCCGGTATCAATTTTGGCTGGGATTTTCTTGGCATGATCGTCGCCAAGATTAACAAAAACAGATGGTCCAATAACAGTAAGTGGTTTTTTATTTGTAAGATTTTTTTGCTCTAACATAGAAAACAATTCCAAGTTAATTGGTATACTTAGATTGTATCACAAAACCCCTTGAAAGTCAAGGGGCTAATGGTAATTTTTACGGCCTAAATTACGGCGTTTTCGATGCGTTCTTCTACCAGGCCAGTAGAAAGGTTGCGAACTACCAGATCTACACCGTTGGCGGAACGCTCTATGCGATGCGTAGCCCAACCGTGAGAGTCACGTACTACTAATGACATTTTACCTCCTGTTTTAATATATTGTAGTCTGATAAAAGCAAAAAGTAAAATGGTTTTTCTAAGATTTTTATTTCCTTGTGGAAAACTCTTTGACCTCAGCTCGACTCATGATGGGGTATCTGGCTACTCGGTTTTCTCTGGGATACCGAGAGATTTATCTGAAAGTGGGTTACCAGAAAATGGATCTTCTAGATCGTCAATAGTATTAAGATTTTCTTCGAAATGTTTGATATATTCATCTAAGTCAGACTTGGTAAGCGGTCCCGTGACAGAAAAATCATAAGCATTAGTAGAATTAGTTTCTTCCAACTCGGCTTTGTCGGGGAGATAACCTGGGCGAGAACGATCTAGATATATATCACCGGAATTATGGTAGATGATAAGGCTAACGGCAGTCGTGATAATGGCGATGCCAATAGAAATAAACCCAAGAATTACTAAATTGCGGCTGTTATAAGATTCCTTAGGTGGCTCTGAATTATCCGGCGATGTAGATGGGGTAGTGGGAGCAGAGTCTTTATTCATTATTAGCTCCTCCTTCTAAACTACTATCTAATTTTTTGACGGTGGATAAGTGCTCCGCAAGGAGACGACGGAGGCTGTCAGTAGTTTTAGATAAAGTGGCCCGTTTTTCCCTAGTTTCTATCAGCCTGTCATAAAAAGAATTCGGACTGCTTTGACAATCAGAGTTAATAAGCTCTTCTAGGCTTTGGCTGTATATAGTATATTGACGGACAAAATCCTCACGAGCACTAAGAATTTTAGAATGGAGCTCTGTCAAGCCTGCATTTGGTTGGCTGACATTAATAAGCCGAAGATCTAGTGGAGTGATAAAATCAGAAATGGCACGTTCATAGGCTGAACCGAGATAGGAGCGCGTACGAGCATCTGTACGTTGAAGAGTACGCAGTGATTGCTTGATGCTGGCACAATGTTGCGAGATAGCACCGGATTGGGCATCACTTAAACCATTATCAGTACTAGCAAAGGCTGCGATTGGGGCAAACAAAAAGATAGCGACAGAAAGTGAGGCGGCCATAGTAGTGAAAAAACGGAATCGAAAATCCATATATATATATTATACACTATTTCAGGCGACAGAAAGAGTCTATGCTTTGTTTTTTTCAGAAGCTATGCTAAACTACAATTAGTTTGATGGAACGACGTTTCTAACGCGAGACTCGTCAATGATCTTTAAGAAGGGAGGATGAAGATGATAAATACCGGAGATACACCGATTACTGATGCACGAAGACAATTGAATTTGTACCAAATTATCGTAGTGGTATTTCAGCACGTCTTTTCGTTTTTTGGAGCAACGGTGCTAGTGCCGATGATAACTGGACTTTCTGTCCAGCGGGCGCTGCTATTTGCTGGAATTGGAACACTGATTTTCCACGTCCTAACAAAGTTTAAAGTGCCTGCGTTTCTTGGCTCGTCGTTTGCATTCCTTGGCGGATTTTCTATGATGGAAAATAATTCTATCTATGGACAACTACCTGCGGATGAGCGACTGGCTTATGCTTGCGGCGGAATGGTAGTAGCAGGACTCATGTATCTAATACTCGCATTAATCATTAAGATAGTCGGAGTAAAACACGTAATGCGTTTTCTACCACCGGTGGTAACAGGGCCAATTATTGTTTGTATTGGACTGTCGCTGGCGCCATCCGCAATTGCTAATGCCAGTACGAATTGGCTACTGGCGCTGGTTGCAATAGTTACTATCATTGTTTGCAACATTTGGGGCAAAGGAATGATAAAAATTATTCCAATACTGATGGGAGTAATCGTGTCCTATATCGTGGCACTAATACTGAATGCGGCAGGCGTAATTACGCTTGATTTTACTCAGGTAGCTGAGGCTAGACTAATCGGACTTCCACCGTTACAACTAGCCAAATTTGGATTATCTGCGATTCTAATTATGGCGCCTATTTCTTTGGCGACAATGATGGAGCACGTGGGAGATATCTCTGCAATTTCTGCAACTACTGGCAATAACTTTGTCGAGGATCCGGGCCTACACAGAACATTAGTTGGTGACGGCCTTGCGACATCAATCGCCAGCATATTCTTGGGACCGGCGAATACGACTTATGGCGAGAATACAGGGGTGCTGGCACTAACTAAAATATATGATCCGTTTTTAATTAGACTAGCAGCTGTTGTCGCAATCCTACTTGGGCTGCTGCCAAAGGTGGCGGCGGTTATTAATACGATGCCAGCAGCAATTATTGGCGGGATATCCTTTGTGCTTTACGGAATGATTTCGGCAATAGGTGTGAGGAATATGTATGAGAATCATGTTTCACTGGCGAAGAGTAGGAATTTGATTATCGTAAGTGTAATTCTGGTCTGTGGATTAGGATTTAGTGACGGTCTAACTTTTGCGGTCGGAACAACAAGCATTACACTGACTGGACTCGCAATCGCTTCAATCGCAGGAATAATATTGAATGCAGTTTTGCCTGGCAAAGACTATGAGTTTGGCCGCGATCCTAACGGAGATGCAAATCGTGGAATAGCTATTAATACTCGCGAGCCGAAAGACACAGAAACAAGTAACGTGTAACGTCTCATCAAACCCTGGGGGCTACAAATGTGGCCCCTATTTTTTTTGGTCTTTTTTGGTTTTAAGTCTAACAATATTGATAAAGACTACGACGAGGGCAATTAGCACAAACCAGTAAAAACTAATGCTGCGGTTTAAGAGCATAGCACCGCCTAGCATCTCTTCACCAAAGGCTAAGCCATACAAACTGAGAAATGCCGCTTCGCTGGCGCCGATGGCACCGGGAAGAGGCAGGCCGGATGTTGCCATAAAGAGGACTGTTTGGAGGAAGAATAATTGTAAAAAGCTAGTACCAGATAGCCCAAGAGCTTTGTATACTACAAAAGGAATAACAAAATAGACGGTCATTTGCAAGAATGAGCGACCGATACATTTTAAAAATTCGTTCCTATTTTTACGAATATATTTGGCGCTTTCAGCAAATTGCTTGATGGAAGCTTCGACTGATTCTCTTTTTTCTTCAATTTTCTTATAGCCAAAAAATTTAATGACAGAAATTGCAAAATTAACTATTTTTCTAGTAAGTTTTTGCGAAAAGATACTAATCAGTAGGACGGCAAGGGCAACGCCATTAATAAGTAAGCCTATGATTGTCAGCCAGATAATACTAGGCTCCATCATCCTAAGCGAAATAAAAAAACCAAGAAGACCTAAAAACATCACGGCAATTTGGATGCCGCAAATTTGAATTAAAAGAGCCAGAGTCGCATGAGCACCGGAAATTTTTTCCTTTGTCATATAGTATATTTCTAGTGGCTGGCCGCCACTTGCTCCGGGCGTAACAGAGCAGAAAAAGAAACCAATAAGAGTAAACTTATAGGCCTGTCTGAATGTAATTTTTTCACCAAATGATTTAAGAATGCTATAAATATTCCAAGCTTCAATACCGAAATAAATAAGCATCAATAATATCCCCAGCGCAACAAAACTAAACTTTGCATTGCTGTATGCGCTGATAGCTTCGCCGAGATCTTGATCTTTAAAGACAAAGAAAAAAGTAAGTGCAATAAGACCAATGAAAATCAGAATATTGAAAAACAACTGTTTAAATGTTTTCTGGATCTGCTGCTGCTTGTTCTTACTCGGTTCCATTACTTTATTATAGCACAAAAAACATCCACTTGGATGTATTTGGTCGGGGCGACAGGACTCGAACCTGCGACCTCACGGTCCCAAACCGCGTGCGCTACCAACTGTGCTACGCCCCGATATAGATGTATTATAGCACTTTAATTATTTCTTTTCAAGTTCAAATGCGACCAAGTGGTCATCAGCAATAGTCGAGACGACGTCGTACTGGTCTGCCAAGATTTTCTGGTCTAGCTTGGAAAATCTGGTATCATCATTTAGATCTGTAATATACCAAATGTGCTGGTTTTTACTTGTAAAATCGCTAATATTCTCTATCAAATTATAGCCAATGTGCTTAATTGGGAAAATTGAGCCGTACTGATAGTTAATCCAATCGTTAACACCGTAAATGGGATGCGCGTCAGTAGAATAGAACACAGCGTCGTAATAATTCCACTCGTTATTTACTAGAATTGGGACACCGGGGTCAGACACTGCTTGTACTGCGATAACAGTATTTTTAGCGTAGCCTTCCGGCGTACGATTCTCGACGTTAATAATGCCTGTAATGGCACAGCCGATAACACTGACGAGGAGAAGCACTGTTAGAAAAACTTTTCGGTTGGTTTTTTCTTTCTTCTGCTTAGAAAAAGCAAAAGAAAGTGCCAAACCCATAAGCGTCCACAGCATAGCGGAACTATACAAAATATAGCGATCAACGAACATGGAGGTAAGTGGTGGAAGACTTAGAATGATAAGAATGATAGGAGGGAGAATGGTGAGGGCGCACAAGAACAAAAACTTCGATTTCTCAGTCTTTGCATAACTTTGGTACAGACGTTTTAGGAAAAATACAGTGGTAGCTATGGCTATTACAGCTAGTAAGACTAGCCAGCCGGTGGCGTATTCCGCTTCGGAATACAGAAGAGAGTTCGAAAGGTAATCGACTGGCGTAAGCAGACTAACTGATGGAATCCAAAAACCTTTTTCTACTTCTAAAATTTGCTTAAATAGTGATGGCACCCATGGGATGAAGAGTAAAACTGCAAG
The DNA here is from genome assembly GCA_017405245.1 of Candidatus Saccharimonadota bacterium. Taxonomy (GTDB): domain Bacteria; phylum Patescibacteriota; class Saccharimonadia; order Saccharimonadales; family Saccharimonadaceae; genus Nanosyncoccus. The sequence goes on along the minus strand of JAFRAU010000027.1, from coordinate 9,102 downwards.
ACCGTAGGACAAGAGCATTTTTTTGTCAAAAATCTTGCTACGACGTGTAACTTTATAATAAATAATATGTGCAATCCAGGCAATAGCAGTAAAATAATGAGTCCACATACCAAGCGACAAAAGGATGCCGTAAAGAACATAGTAGCGAGTTTTCTTTGTATCAAGTGCAAGGTCTAGGACGTAGGTAGCAAGAACAACAATGAAAAAGACAAGGGTATACATGCGCATTTCTTGACCGTAGCGAATAAGCATCGGGGAGAGTGCTGTAAGAAGAGTAGCAATACTAGCAGTCTTGAATCCAAACCAGCGCTTTAACAAATGAAAGAGGAAGATAAGCGCTAAGGCACCAAAGAAGATAGACATGAAACGCATGGAGAAGTCTGTATAGCCAAAAATACTAGACCAGATTTTTAGCAGAAAGTAGAAAAATGGCGGATGGACGTCTTGGGCGGTCATATTCCATATATCGCCAAAATTTCCGCGCACTAAATATGCCGAATAGGATTCATCAAACCAAATAGTGCTGCTCAAATTCAGCATACAAAAAATAGCAAAAATAATACAGCAAATAACCGGAACAAGGACGCAAAGAAAAATATTTTTACTACGAGTAGTAGGTTTCATATAGATATTTTACCAGTTTTTTGGTAAAATGAAAATAGATGACTGGGTGTGGCGCAGTTGGTAGCGCGCAGCGTTCGGGACGCTGAGGCCGTCGGTTCAAGTCCGATCACCCAGACCATTTAGTCAGAAATATCCGCATCCAGAATAATATTAAAATGATATTCTGGATATTTTTGTGCAAGTTCTTGGAGCAGGTCATTATAGACCTGGTCTTGGTCTTCTACGGAAAAATCAACTACGATATCGAAATAAACATTGTTGTTTTCCCCCACGTAGAATCCGTGGAACTGAGTAATTCCCTTGTGTGATTTGATAAGTTTTTGGATTTCTGATTTTAGGTCACCATATTTTCCGGACGTATTAGCAGCGTAGATACCAATAGTAGTAATAATGCCAAATTTCTCAAAAATGTCGTAAGAAATTTCGCGAGTGAGAGTATGAATTTCCTTGGCGGTCATTTTGTCTGGAATTTGAATGTGCGCAGTAGCAATAGTCTTGGACGGACCATAATTATGAAGTGTTAAATCGTACACTCCTTCAACTTCCGGATAAGATAGGATTGCTTTTTTGATTTTTGAGGTAAGGTTTTTATCTGCGCGAGTACCAATCATGAGATTAATTGGTTCAATTAGCATTTCGATAGCAGCTTTGATAATAAATGCAGCAATTACAAGGCCAAGATAACCCTCTAAATGAATATTCCAAATAAAGCTAATCAGTGCCGCGATGAGCGTAGTAAACGAAAGGATGGAATCCATGAAAGCATCTTGCCCCGACGCAACTAGTGCACCAGAGTTGTACTTCTTACCAACTCCTTTAACATAGCGACCGAAGAAGAACTTTACTAAAACTGCAACAGCGATAATAATAAGCGAAGAAACAGCATAGTCTGTTTCTCCGGGATTAATAATTTTATTAATTGACTCCGTAACGGCAGTAACACCAGCATATAGCACTAGGCCAGCAACAATAATGGAGGAGAAATATTCAATTCTACCGTAACCATAGGGGTGTTTCTTGTCCGGAGATTTATTCGCGAGTTTTGTGCCAATGATGGTGACGATAGAAGAAATGGCGTCCGTCAAGTTATTTAGGGCGTCTAAAATTACTGCGATAGAATTAGAAAGAAAACCAACGGCTGCCTTAAACGCGACTAGGATGACGTTGACAATAATTCCTAGAATACTGGTTTTAATGATTTTTGATTGACGGTCCATAATATATATTATATATGATAAATTTTAATTATGTTATTTTTATGTGAAAAATTACGGTATTCTTTTTCTTCTGTAATGTTGTTTGTAATAGCCCAGATACAGCGGCTAATAAAACTATGTGTGACAAGTAGAATAGAGGCGTCATTTGGATACTGAGTTTTTAAGTCTGCGAGAAAGGACTGCACGCGATACAAACCAGAGCCAAATGTTTCTGCTCCCTCGGGAGTGCGCATAGAAATAGTTGAATTCCAATACGGCATCTGCCAAAGTTCATCAATAGTATAACCTTTAAGTGTACCTAGTTCACGCTCAGAAATGCGACTGTCAATAATGTATCGATACTCCGGAACAACAATCTCAGCAGTTTTGATGGTACGTTTTACAGGCGAAACATAAACGGCATCAAACTTAGTGGAGCCGAGTTTTAGATTGAGCTCTTGGCACTCGGCGATGCCTTTTTTTGTTAGATCTTCGTCAGAACGTCCGGATACTATTCCGGATATATTTGATGGAGTTTCCCCGTGACGAATAACATAAAGTTTCATACGCGGAAGAACGTTTGACGCTTAAATAATTTGACTAGCGGAGCTTCAAGAAGCCTCAGCAATGGGAAAGCGGTTAGGCCAATACAGACACTGATAATAATAGCATACGCTGGAACGTCTGTCGACAAATGGAAGAACCATGGAAGGAAGATAAAGCATGATGCGAGTCCGGCAGCACAGGTTGTCCAGATTATGATACGAAAGGTGTTAAATGGTCGGCAGATGCGGAAGAGATAGACTAGACCAACTATTGCGAAGACTACGGTACAGGCGGTAGAGAGATGCTCTCTTGGCAAACCAATAATGGTGAAAATGAGATATGCGAGCATAATCAAAATAATATTAGCAAAACCACCTGGTATAGCCTTTTCTAGAATATTATCAATGAAACGGCCACGAATTAGATCTGTATTTGGCATCTGAGATAGAAGGAAAGACGGAACGCCAATGACCCACATTGTAACAAAAGAAACTTGCGCTGGGACGAATGGATAACTAAACCCAATTATAATAGAAAGAACTGCAACCACAAATGAAAAGACGTTTTTGACAATAAAGAGACTACCGGAACGTTCTAGGTTATTAACAACGCGCCGACCCTCTCTTACGACGTCGGGCATTCTGGAAAAATCATTATCAAGAAGAACAAGCTGTGCGGCCTGGACGGCGGCGTCTGAGCCGGAGGATACAGCGATACTGCAATCGGCATCTTTTAGTGCTAAAACATCATTGACGCCATCACCAGTCATAGCAACAGTGTGACCCTGGTCTTGCAAGGCTTTAACTAATTTCCTTTTTTGCTCCGGCAAGACACGTCCGAACACGGTATATTTTTTTACTGCTTTTTGATAATCTTTGTCAGAAACAAGTTCGGCGGCATCAATGTATTTTTCTGCACCAACGACACCAGCTTTCCTAGATACTTCCGAAACCGTAAGTGGATTGTCGCCAGAAATAACCTTAATACTGACGCCTTGCTCGTCAAAGTATTTGAAAGTGGCAGGGGCAGTTTCGCGAACTGGGTTTTCCAACACGATAAGCGCAATCGGAGTAGTACTTGCGGTTAGTTCTTTGCCCGTTAACTTGCCACGATATGTACCAAAACATAAGACGCGGTAACCTTTTTTGGAAAAAGATTCAATCTTTTTACGATAGTTTTCGTAGGCATCTTTTAGAACAAATTCTGGGGCACCAAGGACATATTCCTGGCCGTCAATGATGGCACCGCTATATTTATATTTGGAAGAAAAACCAAAGGTAGTCTTAGCCTTAGACTTTGGTTTTTTAAAGTGATTTTGCATAGCAACCATAGTAGCATTATCAGGAGAGAGTGAGTGAGTGAAAATCGAAAGAATAACTTCTAAATTAGGATATTTTTCTTGCTCTAATTCAATAACTTGTTGGACGACCATGTCTGGACTGGTAATGGTTCCAGTTTTATCAACACAGAATACGTCGACGTGTGCCAAAGTTTCTACGGATTTCATCTCGTGGACTAGGACTTTACTTGTCGCTAGGCGAATCGCAGAAATAGCAAGCGTGACGCTAGCAAGTAGAAATAGCCCCTCAGGAATCATACCGATAACTGCGGCTGCCATGCCTTCTACGGCGGACTGAACATCTGCACCGTGTAAGAAATACTGCCTGGCAAACAGGAGAATACCAATTGGTATAATTGCAAGCCCAGCTGCTTTAACAATCTTATTTAAGGAACGAATGATTTCTGATTGTTCGGCTGTTTTAATAGATTTAGCACGTAAAGTGAGCTGAGCCGCATAGCTATCCGCACCGACTTTTGTGAGTCTAGCAGTACAAGTTCCAGAAACTATGAATGAGCCGGAAAGTAATTCTGAATCAATAGTTTTTTGGACTTCATCCGCCTCGCCAGTGAGGAGTGCTTCGTTGACTGCCACGGAACCATCAATAACAATGGCATCAGCAGAGATTTGATCCCCAGCTTTGAAGATGACAATATCGTCTAATACTAGCTCCGTAGTAGGAATTTCCTTTTTATGGCCATCACGAATAACCAGAGCCTTTTGAGCATTGAGAACGGTTAGCTTTTCTAAAACGGATTTAGCCCGAAGCTCCTGAATAATGCCGATTAAAGTATTCGCAATAATTACCGGCAAAAAAGTGATATCACGAAAAGAACCAACGGCAACTAAGATAATGGCTAGACCTAGAAAAACAGCATTAAAATATGTGAAGGTATTGGTTTTGATGATTTGGCCAGTGGTTTTGAATGGTGCTTCCACGGGTGCATTACTCTGACCGGCACGCATACGCTCTGTGGCCTCATCAGAAGATAGGCCAGAAAAATTTTTGGGCGTATTATCTATTGACATATAATATATTATAACATAATCGACCAGGTTTAGGCTGGTCGATTATGAGAACTAGTATTTCTGCTGATTATCGCCGGACTTGCTGAGTGCCAGTAGCTTGACTTTGCGTCTGTCTTTGATTCTGATTTTGGCTGCCCATCGTACCGCCACCTGGCATACCGCCACCCATCATACTGCTTCCCTGCCCGGTAATGTTGTCAGAAATTGAAACTGATTGTATGGTGCTACCGTTAATTTTGAGTTCGTAAGTTTCACCCTTTTTGAGAGAACTGGAAGAGATTAATACGGACTGATATTTCTTAGACGGAGTATATGTTATACCACCAAAAGATAGTTCGCCGCTATAACTTTGACTTAGATTAACGAGAACGGATGGCTGAGTGGCAGAAGTGGCATTTTGAGCCATGCCGGATGAGCCTACCGCAATAAGCGTACCGCCAGTAATGCTAATTTCTCCATCGCAGTCAATAGCACCATTACCATCATTAACGGGTCCGTCTACATAGATTTCTCCACCAGAAATGCTAATCTTGCCATTAGAATCTAGGCCGTCACCACCGGAATTAACGTATAATTTGCCGCCGGAAATATTAAGAGCACCATCGCCAGAGACTCCAATCCTAGAAGAACCATCAGAATTTTGCGCGTTGATAGCATCGTCACTGGCCGTAACGGAAATATCGCCACCAGAGATTTCTATAATGTTTGACTCGATACCTTCGTGGGACTTTTCAATTACAATTTTACCGTCGGACACTATGAGATTGCCATCAGAATGAATTGCATCATCACCAGTATTTAATGTATACGTACCACTAGCGATAGTAATATTGGAATTAGAGTGAATAGTGTCATCAGTTGAAGTCACATTGAGAGTAGCCGAGCCAAGGGTGAGGTTGCCATCAGCTTTAATGCCTTTACCATTAGCTTTGACCGTGGCGGAGCCTGTGCCAGTGATCTCCAAGTCTGCGTCACCAGAAATAGCGGCGGCAGGATCGTCAGCGGTATTGTCTGTCGTGACAAGAGTATTGTCTCCGACTAGTTCAATGGTGAGCTTGCCAGTGCCCTTAGACTTAATGGCGGCGCCGGAGCTGTTAGTGATGCTAACACCATTTAAGATAATTTTTACATCTTCTGCTGTCTCGACTTCAATCTTGCCATTAGGTGTGCTACCGGTGAAAGTATAAGTACCGCCTTTGGTGATTTTATTTTTGCCATCAACTAGTGTAAAGCTGGCGTTAGAATCAGATGAACTAATGATAGTAGTTTGTTCCTGGTGAGTAGCGAGGTAGATACCCCCAGCTACTAGTCCACCGACTAGTACTACTGCGCCGGCGACAATGGCGATAATTTTACCAGCATTTGATGACTGTTTTTCTTGCTCTTTTCTTGAAACGTTTTCCATATTATAATTCCTCCTCGGCGAGTGGGTGCGACAATGACACCTTCAAATTGCCGTTTTTAACGCGAATTTTGTCGATAAATTCTTTTTCATTGACATTACGCTTTAAATTGATACGATACGTTAACTCAAATAGACTGCCCATCTGAGTAGTTTTAGATTTTTCCAAAATAGTGCGGTTAGTATAAGCACCAAAGACGTCGTCAAAGGCCTCAGTATAATCTAAATCTTCTGGAACTAGAATAATTAGTTTTTTCTCGTCCGTCTTGTTCTCGCCAAACTTAATGAATTTGAGGAAGAGAATCAAAATCGAAACTACAATAGTAAAGAGTGCGGCAAAAGTAACATAACCAGTACCAACCGCTAGACCAATGGCCATAGCAAAGAAAACTGAAAGAATACTCTTAGAATTGCCGGCGATAGAACGGAAACGCACGAGTGAGAACACGCCTACCGTAGCAACGCCCGCACCTAGGTTTCCATTAACTAGCATAATTGCCATAGCTACAAGCATCGGCAAAATTGCTAGGGTTGTAACAAAATTGCTAGTAGACCGACTGGTTTTTTGATGAACTAAGGCTACAATTACGCCTAATACAAATGCCACGCCAATACAAATAAAGAAATGCACTGGCGTCAGCTCTGAACCTAAAATACTATTAAACATTTATTTCTCCTTTTTTAAATTATTATGATATACGACTTTTTCCGTGACGCGACCATACTTGGAAAAAGATGCAGGATAAATTTTTAACTTTGACAATGCACGGATAAAGAAAAATGGGTAGGCATTTAGTGCTTTCACTTCCATAACGATTTCGCCGTTTTTGAAATACTTAATACCGTGATCCCCTTTTTCTAAACGCAAATCATCTAGCCGACTTCTGACGTTGCGGTCAAAAGTAACGCGGAAAGTAGGGTCATCTTTATTGTAATAGGAAGTGCGGTCATAGGCTAAGTACATAGCTGGTTTTAGTGAATAGCGCTTGAAACAAGCATCTAGCTCTTGCTTGATATTGGCACTAACATTTTCTAATTTGCCGGTCTTTTCATACTGATAAAAATCTTTCAGCTTGACCGGAATACGGCGCTTGCTACCAACGCCATCAAATTTCTTTTTAATTTCTAGGAAAACAGTATCATCTAAGGTAGGAACACCGTAGCTTCTAAGACGCACCTTTTCCTTATATAATGGCTTTTCTAATGAGTGAATAGCCAAATAACGATGGTCATCATCATAATACACGCTACAATTAGTTCCCTTAAAATACTTGTCTTTTTCCAGATACGGCTCTATCAAATCCATCAAATTACTAAACTCACTTTCCGAGATGATGTACTTGATTTCTTTTCTTCTAAAAACTTGCTGCATACTTATATTATACTAGAAAACATTAAAGAAACCTTAAAAGCTTAAAATTGTTAGAAGGTGCTGGGGCGAGGTTGGCAACAACTCCACCGGCTCCACCAAAGCCCGCCGGTATCCGCTTTCATATATATTGCAGGGTTACTACAATTTTAACATTGGTGTCGTCGGTGAGCAAAATGGGCACGGAGGGATAACCTCGTCGACTGCTTATAGTGATACGTCTGTACGAAAACTATACATACTTACTAGCACACTCAATCCGCAAGACATAACATCTAAACTGGGCGGTTTCGCTCTCGTATGCTAAGCAGAATCATCCAGAGAGGAAAACCGATGGTTTTACTGGCATTATCCTGAGGACGAAGTGCTGAGTTACCTATGACCAGAAAGTAGGCATCAGTATTAGAATTTGCTAGTGTAGACCACCAATAACCAATCGTTTCTTGCCAGTCTAAACTGCCATCTTCCCAACGTATTAGTCCAGAATATATATACGAAAGCGGATACCGGCGGGCTTTGGTTAAGATGGTGGAGAAAATACTCTATTAAGTTTGGTTTTCCACAATGAAGCATTAGCTCTCTGTTATGGCTCAGGTTGCCAAGGTCTGGCACAGCTTACTTAGTGCATACAATCTTGTAATTATATGTTTTGTATCTATATCCGACAAATGCTTGACTGCCTTGAATATCTAGCTGATCTGCAAATTGATCACTAATTGCGGTAGCGGACCAATAGCTGTTTACACCCCACATTGCTTTAAGTGTTTGATACGGCTCAGTTTTTAGTGTGGTGGGATAATAATATTGTTCACCTATAAGTTTTAAGAACTCAGTATTTGTTGGCAAGTGCCATGTACCACCAAGTGCGGTACATACCGCTGGTGCATTAGCCCAAGTAGCGGAACCAACCACTGTTTTTGTCCAGATATTACCATTTGAATCAGTCCAACAGCCCCCTGAGTAGCCACAAGCTTCTTCCCAATTCGCGGTGAGTGTCACAGAAGTCTTAGAGGAAGAAAGACTGATTGTATCTCCTGGATTGTATGTGTTACCATCGGACCCAGTATAGTTGGTAAAGTTATAGTCTGTCCTAGTCGGAGCAGTACTCGGTATCGTATAGGTATACGGATTATCCCCAGTAACAATAGTTTGGTTAGATGGGCAATTAGAGCCTGAGTTACAATTATACGTTACAGTATAGTTATATTGTGTCCAGATAGCATAAATGGTAGTCTCTGCCTTAACATCAGATAGATCAGACAAATCTTCGGCTACTACTTCTATCTTATCTCCGGCATGGTAAGTAGCACCAGTACCATCGGGCTTACTATTCCAAGAAGAGAAGGCGTAGTTTGGTCTAGTCGGTATAGTATCCGGTACTGTAAACTTGTAGGACGTAGCCATGACGGTTTCTGTCATAGTAGCTGGCATATTAGAAGCTATATCACTACCAGAGCCTGACCCTCCGGCGCCATCAATGTTAGGATTGAACTTTAACGTATACCCCACATACGGAGGATTAGCCGCAGCAGTAAAGAGTAGAGTGTTAGAATAAGTACCTGAGAGGATACTAGTGTCAGTATTAACACCAATAGTG
>JAFRAU010000026.1 GCA_017405245.1 Candidatus Saccharimonadota bacterium | reverse complement strand
TTTTCTATATGTTTACCTGTACAATATGACATAGGTAGGTTCTCCTTATTTTAAGTAGTATTAAATTAAGTATAGAACCTACCTATTTTGATGGCAAGAAGCCGGCATCTTATGTTGCAAAGGTTCTGAGATAATACGTGCATCTTGACTTTTTACGCCCAGAGTGGTATAATAGAGAAGTTGGGGCTAGTACCCAAAGATAGGTGAAAATAGCTCTAAGAGCTACAAATTAATTCTACAAAAGGGGGTGGAATTGATGCTTAAAAAGAAGAAAAAAGGAGAACTGCGCTTCGACTATGAGGACAGGGCGAGAGGCGGCTTTGCCGTAGTTATCGTTGGTACGCTTCTCGGACTACTACTCTTTGCAGTGGTAGTTTACAAGCTGTACGAGACCAGCCTGATTGGTCCTCAGTACCGCTTGGGATTCGAAGCGGAAGAAACCGAGGAAGAGCCTTCCTCAGAGCAAGCCGAGGAGTCCTCAGGGCAGTCTGAAGGGCCTTCTACGAAGCAGGAGCAGTCGGCAGAATCGACCGCCACAACGGTCCAACCCGCAAATACAGCGGTCAGCGCGGCCGCCGTAGCACCTGTCGAGTTCGACATGGGAAAGCTCGTCGCGGGCGAGGCTAAGGCGTGGCAGGAAACCGCCTATTGGCGGGAAGCCGCCATGGCTGAGTAGCCAACTGGCGCCCTGGCGTCAAAAGCCTAGAACCGCCAAAAAGCCACGAGCACCACAGGCGCCAAAATCTCCTAAACTAAAACCTATCAACCAGCCTAGCGGCACTGCTGCTAGGCTTTTTCATGCTATAATAACTTTATGGATTTGTCAGCGGAGGTAACGAAAGTAAACGGTATCGGCGAGAAAACCGCCGAGATTCTTAAAAAAGCCGGTATTTTTACGGTCCGTGATTTGCTTTATTTTCTGCCCAGAGATTACGAAAACTTCCAAGATTCCGTCAAAATTCGTGATCTTAAACCTGGTAAAATTATGGTGCGTGGCCGCATCTCAGAGCTTAAAACCCAGCATACCAGAAGACGCGGTCTTAATATTACCACTGGCAAAATCACTGATGATACTGGCTCTATTCGCGTTATATGGTTTAACCAGCCATACCGGGCTAAACAGTTTGACGAGCAGAGAGACTATTATTTCACAGGCAGCTACGACCTTAAAAACGGCCGTTACCAGCTGACTTCGCCGTCAGCCACCTTGGCGGCCGACGTAGAGCTAACATCTGATGAAAAGGGTCGCAAAACCTTACAGAAAAAAGGCCTTATTCCAATCTATTCTCAGCGCGGTCAGATTAAATCTATTAAGTTCCACCAATTTTTTGAGGCGATGCGGTCAGAATTTGCCTTAATTCCGGACCTTCTCCCTGGCACCATGGAAGACGACTACATTAAGCCACCAGATTTTGTCTATCCCGGCGCTCGTGCTGACGCTCTCTATAAGTCGCATTTTCCAGATACGACAGCAGAAATTACCGAGGCGCGCCGCTATCTTGCCTATGAGGAGCTTTTTGAGCTGCTTCTAGCTTCGCAACTTTCTAAGCAGGAAAACAGTAGACTAAAAGCCCATCAGCTCCCCTTTAATGCCGATAATACGAAGCGCCTGGTAGATTCTCTCCCCTTTAAGCTAACAGATGCTCAGCGCCGTGCTACCTGGGATATTTTGCAGGATTTAGGTAAGCCTACCCCTATGAATCGCCTACTTCAAGGTGATGTTGGCTCTGGTAAGACTATTGTGGCCGCTATTTCTGCGTTTCAGGCTGTTTCTAGCGGATTTCAGGTGGCTCTGCTTGCTCCTACGTCTATTCTGGCTACTCAGCACTATGAGGGCTTAAAACCGCTCCTAGCGCCCTTAGGTGTTAAAATGGAGCTTTTAATTGGCGCCACCAAGCGTAAAAATGCCATTAAATCTCGTCTCAAATCTGGGGAAATCAATTTTCTAATTGGTACTCACGCAATTATTACAGATGACACAGAGTTTAAGAACCTCGCTCTCTGTATTATTGATGAGCAACATCGCTTTGGGGTTGGCCAGCGCCAGAAACTGCTCTTAAAAGCCGCCAGAAATGACAAACCTAGCTCAGCTAAGCTCACGGCAAATGACGACTCTTGCTCAGATAATCTCACTCCTGACGACACCATTTTTGCGCCCCATTTGCTCTCCATGACTGCTACCCCTATTCCGCGGTCGCTGCAATTAACCATCTTTGGGGATTTAGATGTCTCTGTTATCGGTGAGCTACCAAAAGGTCGTCAGAAAATTGAAACCAAGATTCTAAAATCTATCGACCAAAAGGAACGCCTCTATCCTAAAATCAGTGAAGAAATAGGCCAGGGCCACCAAATTTATTGGATTTGCAAGAATATTGAGGATAACCCCATGATGGAGACTACCAGCGTCAAAAAGCAGACCAAAAAACTCCAAGGCCTCTTTCCTCGTGCTAAGGTGGAGTTTTTACATGGTCGTATGAAACCGGCAGAAAAAGATGAAATTATGGAGCGTTTTGCAGGTGGTAAAATCGATATTTTAGTATCTACTACCGTGGTAGAAGTCGGAGTTAACGTTCCTAATGCCAGCGTGATGGTGATTATGGATGCGGAAAGTTATGGTCTTGCTCAGCTCCATCAGCTTCGTGGGCGCGTGGGTCGCGGTCAAACTAAAAGCTATTGCTACCTGATTTCTAGTAGCGAAGACAAGCCAACCAAGCGCCTTTTAGAGATGGAACAGAGTACAGATGGCTTTCATCTAGCAGAGGTAGATCTTAAAATTCGCGGACCAGGAGAAATCTACGGCGCTCTCCAACACGGTGCCTTAGACCTTAGAATTGCCACCCTTACAGATACGCCGCTTATTTCTATCGCCTCTCGACAGGCTAAGCAGGTCGCCGCGGAATTTGCTAATAATCCAGAAAATATGTTAAAATATAAAGAGCTAATGTCTGGAATCTCGCATTATCAGCAGCTAACTACGCTCAATTAGATGCTAGAAAGTTAACTGAAATTAAGAAAGAGAACGAGACAAAATCTAAGATTGCAGTCTCAGGCAGAAGCTATAATCGTTATGTATTCAACAGTAGGATTACTCAAAAACTCCAAACATTCTGGCCGTTTAGTCGGCACACATCAGAAGCTAGACCGTGCCGCCCGGGCTTGGCTTACTAAGCTTTCCCCAGACTTTGCCGATTTTCCGACCGCCAAGGAGATTATTTATTTTGAAGGTACTCGCGGCCCAGATGGCTTAAAACGCAAGTCTCCCGGTGTAGACGAGCCTATCCATTTTATTCTCCCAGATAACGACGATGGCCGCCTAATCAAAGACATCTTAGATCATCAGCACAATTTACATCTAGCCCTTCTAAAACAGGACCAGACCCGCACGGCATTTGAGGCGGCTTGGCTAGCTCATGCTATTACTGATGGCCTTACTCCGGCCCACCATTTTCCATACCAAGAAGCGGTTTCAGAACTGATGTCCGATAAGGAGTATGTTACTATTTTTGGCCAGCCCGTTAAGGGTATTATGCGCGGGGAGACTTTTGCGCAGGCCGCTCGGAACAACTGGCTCTACTGGGGCGTAGAAGGTGTAATGAGTAAGCATATTGTATTTGAATATGGTGCTGCCATTGTTGCTAAGTCTACTCCTAATCGCAAACTTGTTCCGCATTTATCGCAGGCGGAGCTTGCCCACATTAAAAGGTACGACGAACTAGATTTGAAATCGGAGTTTTATGCTTCTCTTCGCCGAATCCATAATCTTAAAATGTATGACCGTTTTCGCGCTCGTGGTTGGAACCGGGAATTAGCCTTAGAAACTCGCCAAATTCTCCTGCCAGAAATCGTTAAAATGATTACGATAGGTTGGCTTTCCAGTATGCCTTCACGGGCAGAAATTGCAAATTACGCTGCCAAAAATGGTAAACCTGCCAAAAAACGCACTAAAAAGGCTAAAAAATGAGGATTACTTCTGGTGCTTTCCGGGGTCGTGCATTGAGATCGCCTTCCGACCTTCTACATCATCAACGCGTGTCAAAGTCTGGCACCTCTCGCCATTCTTCCGCTATACCGCACTCATCTAGGGGCATTTCGTCTAGCCAGCATGTTTCTACCTCTATTACTCACCCCATGGGTGACAGGGAAAAGCTAGCATTGTTTAATGCTATTAGCGCTAGAATTTCCCTAGAAAATGCACGCGTGTTAGACCTTTTTGCTGGCTCTGGTGCATTAGGCCTAGAAGCACTTTCTCGCGGGGCTGCTTTTGTGGTCTTTATCGATAATGATTCTCACGCCATAGATGCCATCAAGCATAATATCAAGCAACTCGGCGTTTTAAAAAAGACCAAGGTATTAAGAGCTAGTGCTTCGGTTGTAAGTGCCGCTTCTCTTGGTCAGTTTGATCTTATTCTTGTCGATCCGCCTTACGATAAATTCACCGAGCTATTTGACGAGCGCCTTGTAGGTAGCATCAGCGACCATTTGTCGGACTCCGGTCTTCTAGCCCTTTCTCATCCTACTGCTAGTTCGCCAAATCTCCCTGGTCTCACCCCTATTTTTACAAAAAAATACGCCGCCGCACATCTGACTATTTACCAAAAACAGTAGTCTGACTATGCCTTTGTATTACAGCATATTTATCACAAAAATCAATACTAGCATTCTCATTCCGCCTGTGCTATAATTAAATTGCTATACATTTATTTAGAAGACAAGACTATTTTAACGGCGTCATTAGCCATTTAGTCTTGTCGATTAAATGTATAGCAGCTAGTGGCGCCGTTTTTGTACAGAGCGCATAGTTTTGGTATTTTTTAATGCAAAAAATAGGGAGAACTATGGAAAAAAGCAGAAATCATAAAAGGAATCAGAAAAATGCTCTAAGTACGCCTGTTGGTCTTGGGCGCTCTGAGGCTAGTATGAAGTCTCGATTATCAAGACTTTCATCTCGGTTGTCGGGGTTCTCATCTCGGTTGTCGGGGCTTTCATCTCAGTCGTCAAGGTTCTCATCTCGGTTGTCGGGGCTTTCAAAGCGTCTATTTCGAGCACACAGTTTTTCGCGCCGCACCGCTAGTATTGTCTTTTCGGTCTTTGCAGTAGCTTTCGTTGTATCCTTTTTAGCTTTTTCTATTTTTGCCCCTGTTAATTCTTCTGATGCCGCCACTGTCACTACTAATCTCTCCGCAGGCGGCTATTACATTAATATTACCAGTAACGACGTCGTCTTAGATGTTACTACCACGGTTTCCGGCACCACCTCTT
>JAFRAU010000025.1 GCA_017405245.1 Candidatus Saccharimonadota bacterium | reverse complement strand
CTTCGTCGAAATGAAGGAAGGTGACTTGGGGACGGTGGGTTTTGGGGAGCTCGATTAAGACGGGGTCGAGGGATTTAATGCCGCGTTTGGCGAGGTATTTGAGGAAGCCACGGAGGGCGATGAGGTAGTAACTTTGGGTGGCGACGGTGAGGCGGTGGCCATGTTCGTCTTCGATGCGGTTGAGACGGAGACGGTATTTGCGGAGGAGCTCGGGAGTGATTTCGTCCGGCCTTAAGTCATGGTCTAAATCTTCGGAGGCGAGCTCGAGGAAACGGTTTAAGTATAGCTCGTAATTTCGGACGGTATTTAGGGACCGACCGAGCTCGATTTCGATATATTCTAGGAAGTCGCCGATAAGTTCTGAGACATAGAGAGTTTCCATGGTATTATTATAGCACTTGTGGAAAAAGATTGGGGATTTTCCACCGAAACTGCTTGACAAAACCTGCCGGGGGGGGGGTAAACTTATATTAATGGTTATGGTTAGTTGAGAACCATGCATTGGAAAAATTAAATAAGAGTAGACTAGGAGGTCTATGGGTCATATAAATAATAGTAATAAATCGCAGAGATATGGATTTTTGAGTTTCGTGATGGGTGCTAGAATTTTCAAGTTTAATTCTAGTGTCCGTCAGGGAGCTCAAATTTTTAGACCCATAGATTTTGGGCTCCTCACCTCCCAAATTAAAAAAGCTTCCGCTAAGTGTAGCGGCTTAGTAGCCCTCCAGTTGCTAGCCGTTCTAACTGGCGGTTTTTTGTGTTTTTCGTTTTTTAGCGATTCCGCTTACGCTGCGTCTTACGTGAATGTTTCTTCTGGCGGCTCTGGCGAGACAGCCGGAGTAGTCTCGCTCGGGAAGATTAAACCTTCTTCCTCCGGCTCTACGGCTACAGGAAATGATACATTGACGGTCCATACCGATTGTTCCGCTGGATATAAAGTCTACGTCTCCGGGCAGAACGGTAAGACTACGAATCTTACCAACCAATCTGCAACAGACCCTTCTAATCCATCTTCTTCTGACATTATCTCTGCCTCCTCTAACACCATCGCTAGCCCGAATACTCTTTCTTCTAACACCTGGGGCATCAGTGGCAACAGTACTGATATCGAGAATCATCTTTATGCCGGTCTCCCATCTTACGCTTCTGCCACCAGTGCATCACTAGTTACGAAATCCGACGTAGCAGAAGAATCTACCGTCCCGATTTACTATGGCGTAAAGGCCGATACTACTCTCAACCCTGGTACTTATTCTGGAGATATTCTCTATACTGTCCTCATGGATACTTCCTGTATTCCATATACTGTAGAATTCTCTCCAAACGTAGAACAGTCTTCTGAATCCGAAATCACCGGCGAGACGACCGCCCAATCCATCCTTCCGAATTCCGCTACTGCTCTTACGGCCAACGCCTACGAAAGAGAGGGTTATACCTTCCTCGGCTGGAGCACCACTCCAGAAGGAAAGACCGGTAATGTTACCAATGGTATCGGTACAACGGAAGACGTAGACTATGACGACGAAGCCGAAGTTACCAATCTTACTACTGGCGGTTCCTCTATTACGCTTTATGCGATTTGGGAAGTAGCGCCTACTGAGTATATGCAAGATTTTATGTGCAGCTCTCTTGGGTCTGGTAAGACTAAAACTCTCGTAGATAAACGTGATGACCAGGAATACACTGTCTACCGCATCCCGACCGATAACGCCGCTACGGATGTTGCCGGTAAATGTATCATGACCAAAGACCTCAATCTTGGCGCGGTAAATAGCGTCTCCGGCTCCTCTTCCACCATCACGGCCAACGGCACCATGACGCTCTCCCCGGAAGACTCTACCTTCTCCACTCCAACCGGCTCGGGTGAGTCCATCACCGTCCCGACCTCGAATGTAACCGTGTCTATGACCTGGAACACCTCAGATAGCTATTCTAACCGGCATTACCACACCAACGGCACCGGAAACTATGCTGGACGTGGCTATTACTCTTGGGGCGCGGCCATGGTAGCCTGCCCGAAGGGATGGAGATTGCCAACCCAAGATGAACTAAATAATAATAACAGTTATTGGAATGCGTCTACTACAGGTATCTCCAAAGCCGTAAATAACAGCCTGAGTACACTCCAATCGTCTCCTTGGTCTTTCGTACTTGGCGGGGAATATTACAATGGTTTCAGCAAAGCGGGCTCCTACGGGTACTATTGGTCGTCTACGCAGTACGATTCGTCGAGCTCATATGAGCTCTACTTGTTTTCGTCGGACGGCCTCATACGGAGCAACAGCAGCAAGAGAAACGGGTTCGCTGTCCGCTGTATGGCAGATGATAATTTTGATGGAATTATGCAAGATTTCGATGCTAATGATTTGGCTACTGGCCAAACGATGCGACTTAAAGATGTTCGTGATGGAAAAATTTACAGCGCTAAGAAACTAGAGGATGGTGAGGTCTGGATGATGGATAATCTTGCCATTTCAAATGTTGTAATGACTAACGCCGATACCAATCTTGAGCCTGGCGCTACCTTTGATCTTACCTCTAATATAACTTATTCTGGATCTTCTGGTTGGTGTCAAAACAGTAATGCCAGTTGCGTCAATACTAAGGCTGTTTATATTGATGATACCAATGGCGGTTACTACAATTGGTACACTGCTACGGCGGGGAACGGATCTTATTATAATCAGTCTATTTTCCAGTTTAATTATGATATTTGTCCTAAGGGTTGGCGTTTGCCAATTAAAGGTTCCGATGATTCCTATAACCAGTTTATTCTTCTGGACAAGGCGCTTAACTCTCATGATCCTTTGGCTGGTAACAATAGGCTTACTAGTTCTTCTGGCGTCGACCAGGATGCCTTACAAGTTTCTTTTAATAATATGGTTGCTATTTTTCCGCTAGGAGGTTCCATAGATGGTTCGTTGGGTAATGTTGATTCGCGTGGGTTTTATTGGTCTGGCGCAGCTCAGAGCAGTAGTGACGCAGGCTATTTCGCTCTTTCCCTTAGTTCCTTGAATGTAGTCCCTAAATCCAGTAACTATAAATATATTGGCGGTTCTGTACGTTGTGTGGCTCAGTCTCCCGTAGTGATAAATTATCATTCTAATGATGGAGAAGGCCAAATGGCTTCGCAAACGATTACTGCCACTAGTGATCTTGCACCGAACACATTTACGAAAGACGGTTATACATTTCTTGGTTGGAGTCGAGATAAAAATGCAACTACCGCAGAATATAGAGATAGATCACCCGTTTATGATTTGGCAAATAAAAGAGGTACCGTAGACTTATATGCCGTTTGGGAAAAGCCAGATGGGGACATGCAGAGTTGGCTTGGCTGTGGTGCGCTCTCTGATGGTGATACGTTGCGTCTTAGGGATATTCGTGACAATACTATTTATACAATTCGGAAATTCGACACGGAATGTTATATGGTCGAGAACTTAACCCTTGGATACGACAAAGGATACGCCCTTACAAGCGAGACTACCAATATACCAGATACTGATTCTACGGTATACTATCTACCGGCAGCTGGAAAACGTGGTTCGATTACTTCGTCTAGTACGGTCGATATCTCTAATACTGACGTTGCATTTACTGGTGATGACGATCAGGCTCATGTGCAATACGCATCTAAGCAAACTTTATCATCTATCAGATCATATCTTCCAAATGTCCAAGCCACTGGCTACTATAATTTTTATGCTGCGACGCTCGGAAAAGGGCATAATGGTAGTAGTGGTACCCCGTCTGACTATCCATCGTCCGGACGCGATATATGCCCAAGGGGTTGGCAACTTCCAGTGGATAGCGGCGAATCTAAAAAAAGCTGGTACTATTTCTATAATACCTTAAATGATGCCTCCTCCACTAGAATGGTAGATTCGGCCTATGCAAACTTGCCCTATTCTGGATATTATGACTATAATGGGTATTTTCAGGTGCAAGACACTAGTAATAGTAATGGATCGGTGGGCTATTGGTGGACGTCAGACTTGTCAAGTTATAATGGGGGCAAAGTTTATAGTTACTATTTGTATACTAGTAGCAATGGCATTAGTCCGCAGGCAAATGGGGTTAGAAGCCGTGGGCTCGCTGTGCGTTGTGTGGCTCAAAGCGACGGTACAACAATGCAGGGAACGGTTTGCTCAGGGCTTCCAATCGGTCAGACTAGCACTCTCACCGACGCTAGAGATAACCAGGAATATACGATTTATCGTTGGGCAGCAACTGGCAAAGCCGGTAATTACACGAATGGCTACCCGGTAGACATGGCGGGATATTGTATCATGACAAAAGATATGTCCCTTGGGTATATTACTGGAGGTGAGATCGAAAAAGATGCAGACCTTGGCCTTAAGACCGACACGACTTCTGTGGGTACAAATATAAATATTGCTGCTAGACCAAATGGCAATGGATGGATTAATGATAGAGACTACAGACAGTATACGAATGGCCCAAAGGTTGGCAATGAGGCGGAAACTAGCCATAGCTACTATTCTTACAATGCTAGCCTAGTATGTCCAAAAGGATGGCATACGCCCTCAAAAGAGCAGTATACTAATATAGTATCGTTCTTAGGGGGAAATAATGAGACGGCGTCTATAAGGTTACAGAGTGAACCATACAATTTTAATCTAGGCGGATTTTACTATAATGGTTGGAATAGTGTTGGTGCAGCAGGATATTATTGGGCCAATAGTCAATGGAACAATGATCAGGGGTATGGTTTCCAGCTCAATTCTACAGGTGCCGGTTATATATATCAGTATAAGTATGTTGGTTTCGCTGTTCGTTGTATAGCTACTCCATAAGTAAATTGAATTCCTAATTTTCCTATTTCTAGATAGTACTAATAGATTTCCCTTGGGCCGAAAAAATTAATGTTAACAATAATCAGCAAAATTGTAAAGATTTTTTACAAAAACAGTTGAATTTCCATACAAGGTGTATTATAATAGATTATAGATAAACGAAAGGATATGATTATGAGTGGGCAGATATCGGATAATATTGTTAAAGCAAGACGGGCTCGGGGGTATTCACAGGAACAGGTTGCGCGTGCCATTGGTGTGAGCCGCCCTACATACATCAATATCGAAACTGGGAAAAAAGAGCTGACCGTTAGCCAGGCGGAGGCACTGTCCGCCGTTCTCCGAGTAGGGATTGATGACATACTCGGTATTTCGGATGGCTCCTCCGTTTTTTCTGATGTGATGGCTTCTACAGATAAGTATAAACAGATTATTTTAAATAGTTTACGGTATGGTGCGGACAAAAGCGATGGTAAGATTACTAAAACTAAGCTCGCGAAGCTCGTCTATCTGGCGGATTTTATCTGGTTTTACGAGAATTCGAAACCGATGTCCGGCATGACTTATCGCAAGCTTCCGCGTGGGCCGGTGTCTGATGTCTATTTTCGAGCTTTAGACGAGATGGAGGAGGATGGGACGATTAAGCGTGAGCCGAGCGGTAAAGCCATCATGTTCTCCCTGGTTGAGAAGGAGGCTCCTACGGGGAAGTTGTCGGAAAGAGAAGTGGCTTTAATAAAGAGGATAGGCGAGGCGTGGCAGGGAAAATCCACGGATGACATAGTTAATTTTACGCACGAACAGTTGCCGTGGCAAATTTGTTTGGATGGCGAGGCGATTCCATATAGTTTGATCTTCCAAGAAGAACCGGAGAAAATATATGGACCAGCACAAGTATAAAGTCGTATTTGAGGAGTTCACTAGGCGGCATTTTGCTAAGAATTTCGAGAAGAAATATAAGTCGCAGTGGAATAAAACTCAAGATGACATTATATTTATGTGTGAACACATTGAGAATATGCTTTTGACTAAACGTGCCGATTTGATATCGGTTGCAGATAATTATCGTTTAGTGAAATTAGATTTTGCGATTTTTGGGCTGAAGATATCTCCTAAATCTTCCGGAAATAGATGTATTTTGTTATTAGATGATGATATGAGAATTGTTAGAATATTGTTGATGTATTCTAAAAATGATATTTCTACACGTAACGAAACTGCCGAATGGAAGAAAATCGTGAAAGCGCAGTATCCAGATATAGGGGAAATCTTTAGTTTATAAGGGTCTGCGACATAAAAAATTCCCCAAAGGGGGTTGGTGCAGGTAGACGGAATCGAACCGTCGTCTCATCCTTGGGAAGGATACATAATAGCCGTTATACGATACCTGCGATGAAAATTGGCGGATTCGGCGGCGCCCTTTAGGATGCTCCGAATACGCCAAATCTGTGATTTG
>JAFRAU010000024.1 GCA_017405245.1 Candidatus Saccharimonadota bacterium | reverse complement strand
TATTATAGTATGACAAGTATAAAACCGACAAGCATAAGCGTATGGTAACTGTCTACTTTTTGGGGTACACCGTATAGTTGGAAGTGTCTACTTTTTGGGGTACATCTGGAAAATGGTGTCTACTTTTATGGGTACAGTTCAATCTAAGGAATAGCAACACAACGGACGGGATACCCGTAGAACTTGACACCATTACCAGCATCTTGCGGCCCAAGATAACCGCTTATACTGCTGAAAACAAGGCTATACGCTTTGCCGTCATCGCTAGTATTGGGAGTAGCGGACCAAAAGTAGCCATTGGACGGTGAGTGATATATCTTATTATCACCAGAGTGTCCGACAGAAATAAAGGATAGTGGTGTCGCCTTAATAGTAGCAACCTTAGCAGTATCGGTACCGGCAGATATTTTATATGCCGTAGTAATTAGATTGTAGAAACTAGGATTACTGGAATTATCTGGTAACTTCCACCCCTTCGGACAAATAGAACGATTGATTGTTGGATTAGCCGTATTAGTACCTTGTCCAGCCGTAGCAGCATACCATGGATAATACCAGTTGCCACCATTAACATTTGCTTTGGTGTTTTGTGATATAGCTACATTATATGGGTTAGATGATGAAGTATCTTGATTCGGTGTCCAAGAAGTAGTCCCACTAGAGAACGTCGCTACCTCATAACTATGCGAAGTAGATAATGTAAGTTTAAGATTCTCACTCATCCAACAATTACCATCAGCAAGTTTTCTAACCGTGTAACTAACTTGATTGGAACCAGTCGCCGGAGAGCTCTTTGTCCCTGTTCCATCTATCCCCCGATAGTCGTACAAGGTACGTTGTGCGACGTAAGGCCACTTACAGATATAAATTTCATTGTACACAATCAACTTTACAAACAGGTGGTCGTAGCAGACAAAAATATTTGTACCAAGCTTTAATATGTCGCCTACTCCACCGGCTCCACCAAAGCCCGCCGGTATCCGCTTTCGTATATATTATCAGGCTACTATTTAACGGCCGATGGTACTCTCGATGCGCAAAGCTCGTACGGTCGTTGGTGGTCTAGTTCTTCCAATGGTGCTAATTACGCATTTAGTTTAAGTTCTTTTGATGGCAACTTAACCCCTCAGAATAACGATGGTAAAGCGCATGGCTTTGCTCTCGTATGCTCGGATGTCATGGGGAAGGCGGGGAGGCAAGTGTAGGTAATTTCCGGTTCATAATGAGATTTAGACCAGATTTGCGAAGGTAAAAATTACAACACTGATACGTGTTGTAATTTTTATCTGTGAGCAAGTCCCTGAACCGGAAATTAGCCTACCTTGCCGGGACCCGCCCCATAATACCAGTAATCAGAAAGAGCCCACCCCAGACTACCTATTTCTCATCCAAACTCTCTAATCCTGGCAACGCTTCTCCGGATAATAGTTCCAGCGCTGCGCCACCACCAGTGGAGATTAGCCCAAAATTTAATTCTGGTTGCGCTTTTTGTAAGTTTTCCACGAACCCTGTCGTATCACCACCACATATAACGGAGTAAATGTCTGGGTGCGTGCCAAGGTATTCTGCTAGCTTAGTAGAACTTTTAGCAAACTCTGGGTTTTCCGTGTATCCTAACGCACCATTCCAGAGTACGGTTTTTGCTCCATCTAGCATTTCCAATATCTCAGAGGTAGATTGCTCGCCAACGTCTAACTTGGCACCACTTTCATCAAGGGCAAAATCCTTTGCGATGTATATTTTATCAGGATTGTTTTTTAGTACCGCTGCATTTTCTTCGTCTAGTGTGCCGTCATTATAATCTGCTGCGATTTTTCCTCCAATAATAATTCTGTCTGCCAGCTTTAAAAACTTGGCAATGAGAGGCGCTTTGTCGGTTACTTTTGCGCCACCAATTATTACTATAAATGGATGTGCAGGATTTGTGGTTAGTTTAGATAGGGCTGTTACTTCCTTTTCTAATAATGGTCCGGCCACAGAAGGAATTTCCGCAGTAATCGCAGAAGTTGAAGCGTGTGCTCTGTGAATTACCGCAAATCCATCTTGCACAAAAACGTCTGCGTGTGTAGATTCTGCAATCTCTCTTGCAAATTCAGCAGAGTTATCTTCCTCACCAGGGAAGAATCGTAAGTTTTCTAAGAGCAATATGCCGCCTACCGGTAGCTTCTCCACTGCATCTTCTACGTCTGGACCCGATACGTCGCTCACGAAAAATATTTTTTTCTCGGGCATTAGTTCCTTCAATTTTTCCGCTACTGGCGCTAGTGAAAGCTCTGCGATCTTTTGACCTTTCGGTCTACCCAGGTGAGAAATGATTACAATTCTCCGCGCACCTTTTTTAGCAAGAAGTTCCAGTGTCGGGATAGTTTCTCTAATTCTGAGATCATCTGTAATTTTTCCGTCCTTCATTGGCACATTATAGTCAACGCGAAGAAGTACTGTTTGCCCACGCACATTAGTATCTTTTAAACTCTGTCGAGTCTCCATTTTTACCTCCAAATTACTTTAAACTATATTCGTACGATTCTGATAGTGTCAGTCCCACCAACTGTGTCTTTATGACCAGAAATAATCACGGCCAGAATGTCCTTTTTGTCTTCTCTTACCTGCAAATATCCACTTGCTTTTAGCTCATTTGCAAGGTCTAATCCATAAAACTCCGAGTAAGTCCTCACAAAAGCCGAGTTTGCATAAGTTAGGGCTAGCTGTCCAGCCACTCGTGCATTACTTGTTACTGTTACGATTGGTAGAGACGGGCGTTGTGACGCAATCGCTGCCGCAGTCGCTCCGGAAGCAGTCTGACAGACAATTACATCTGCATCAATTTTTTCTGCGAGCCTTACAACGCCATCTGCAATAGCATCATAATTCTTATAATCGCCAGTTACCTCATGATTAATCGGGGAAACATGAGAATGATTTTGTGTATATAAAATCACTTTTTTCATTGCTTTTACTGCTTCTACTGGATATTTACCATTTGCGGTTTCGTCAGAAAGCATAACGGCATCCGCACCCTGAATTACTGCATTAGCCACATCAGAAACCTCAGCTCTGGTTGGCTCAGGATTATCCACCATTGAGCCCATCATTTGTGTTGCCACAATACAGAGCTTTGAATGTTCGCGGCACATTGCAATCAGCTTGCGCTGAACAATTGGCACTACTTCTGCGCCGGCTTCTACTGCCATATCGCCACGTGCTACCATGATACCATCAGTCGCTTTAACAATTGCTTCCATTGCCTCGTCGCTTTCTACGGCTTTCTTAGTTTCAATTTTTGCAATAATTTGCGCCGTAGAACCATGAGAAAGCAATATTTGACGCAGTTTATCAATATCATCAGCAGACTGGACAAAAGATAGTGCTACGTAATCAAAGTCACGTGAGGCACCAAACTCTATATCCGCCATATCTTTCTCGGTAATAATATCGCCGCCAAAGTCTGTATCTGGTAGGTTTAATCCCTTATGACTCATAATAAAGCCATCATTTTCTACATTTACTTTGACTGCTGTGTCAGAGACAATTTCTGTGACATGGGTCTTAATTTTCCCGTCAAACATCGAAAGTGGCTCACCTACTTTTACTTTTTCTGCTAAATTGTATTGTACTGGTATAGTTTTTCCGCCATCATGTTCTTCCATTGCATGATCTAGAATCAATTCATCCCCAGTGTGAACGTCTAGATGGTTATCTTTCAAATTTCCTAGTCTAATCTTTGGGCCTTGTAAATCTTGTAGAATCGCCACGGAGCGACCTTTCTTTGCGGCAGCTTCCCTAATCCAAGCAATTTGTTGATCTCGTTCGGTATATTCACCGTGAGAAAAATTTAATCGGCAGCCGTTTACGCCGGCCATAATTAGTTCTTCAATTTTTTCCTTAGAAAAGGTAGCTGGGCCAATAGTGGCAAGGATTTTAGTTCTTTTAAATAGTTTACTCATATCTATTATTTTATCATATAATCTTAAATTCCAAAGTTTTTATGGTAAAATAAATATATGCGGTGTTATCATGCGCCAAATATTAGAGCAGCAATAGAAAGGATTTTTTGATGGCTAAAAAAGTCCCCTTGAAGCGCTACTATTCCTACCCAGAGCAGCCAGAGCCTCTTAATTTCCCAGTAGAGCCAATCGCGCATGGTTTTTCTGTTTTTGTTATCCTACTTTGCCTCTTTTTAGTTTTTGGTAATGCTATTGCACACGTTGTGTTTAATCCGGAGACCGCCGCAAAGAGGGAACTAGAAAAGCTTGCCAAGGACTATTATGAAAACTACTACTACGATAGTTTTACGGAAAACACCCCAGAAAGCGAACTTGCTATTGCCTTTCAATCTTACGAAGATTATGGCTTTCCGCCCGTGTATTTGCGCCAACTGTTACTCTTTGATGATGAGCGTCATGCCGAAAGCCGTAGCTACTTTTCAGGTCAGTATTTTTGTAATACTAACCATACCTCTGTTACTTTTCTGCCACATGCTCCGTACGGCAAGACTGACTATACGGTAAATTACAAGTACGATTGCGAATGGGATATCAAAAAATAATCTTCTTAGTCTAGAATCTTTTTCTTACTCTATGACATCACTAAGAAACGATAACAATCCTTTTTTCTTACCCTTGTCAAAAAAACAATAATCTGATACAATAATAATACGCTTAGAGTAAGCGCATGGTCTCTTAGTATAACGGTTAGTACAACGGGTTTTCATCCCGTCAATGCGAGTTCGACTCTCGCAGAGATCACCATTATTGTATCATTATCGCCCCGGTCGTTCAACGGATAGGACATATCCCCTCTAAGGATACAATGCTGGTTCGATTCCAACCCGGGGTACCATAAAGGAAGATTTTCTGCGAGAGCTGGTTTTTTAAATACGCAGCCATCAAAGAACTAATTGTGTCTTCCAGATTGTGTCGTTTATTCGTTAAAAACCTTATTCACTAGTTCCACATATTCCTTGTGGGCAGGAGTATCACTTAAATCAGATAGAAGCTCGGCAATAGATTTATAATACCAAGCATGTTCTTCCTTGTTTTTCTGATTGAATTTTTTCCAAAGCTCATCTCCTATTTCTAAATAGTCTTTATAGATGGCTCGAATATTTGAAAGTTTATCTCCCAAAGTTATCATCTTTTCTGCTTTAGTAGCTTTATCCCTTAGGTGGTCTAGGGTCTCTTGCTTGCGAGTTTTCCAAGTAGTTTCTGATGGTAGGTTATTTCTTTTATCTTCGGTCTCAGCAGAAACTAAACGAGTCACATCTTCACCGAATTCCTTCATAATATCATCAATGGTATAGCTAGTGTCTTCCACTACATCGTGTAAGACTGTTGCAGCAAGGATGGCCTTATCGTCGGTCATAGTAGCTACTATTGCAGCAGCTTCCATAGGATGCACAATATAAGGTGTAGTAGTGCCTTTTCTAAAACTACCACTATGAGCTTTTATCGCAAATATAATCGCCTTATCAAATATATCCATAGAAGCTCCTTTTAATACCATTATATCATAGTATATCCAGTGTAATTCACTTCCAGTATTAAAAAATATCCCTCTCGGGATATTTTCCAATACTTCCTGGCGGAAGGGACAGGATCTCCTGATCCAGCCCTTCCTTGTACAACAAAAAAACACGGAACAAGCTCCGTCTTTTTATTGTGATGGCGGAAGGGACAGGATCTCCTGATCGAGGCTTCGCCTCGATAACGAACCTCAGGCTCGAATCCTTCTTCTTGCAAGCAAGAAGTATTAAAAAATATCCCTCTCGGGATATTTTCCAATACTTCCTGGCGGAAGGGACAGGATTCGAACCTGCGGATGTTTCCATCTCTGGTTTTCAAGACCAGTGCCATCAACCACTCGGCCACCCTTCCATCAATAATTATACCATAGTCGCACACATTTTACAAAAGAAAGAAGGGGTTAGAGAAGGTTGCCTCAAACTTTCCTCAGAAAATCAAAAAAACAAGCTATTGACTTTTTCACTAAAATATATTAAAATATAGATATGGTAACCTCACTCAATAATTCTCCTGCTAGTTCACAATCTTCGTCTTTAAGTAAAGAACTTGTTTCGCGCGCCCGCGCTTCTTTTTTAGGACTAGTTATCGGTGATGTCTTAGGAGCACCAGTCCAGTTTGGGAGTAGCAGCACTGCGATTCGCGAGCATATCGATCGTCTCAAAGATTATCACGATAATCAAGTATTAAGAAAGGGTGTATACACTGACGACACTTCAATGGCACTTTGCCTAGCTGATAGTTTAATAGAGAAAAAAGGCTACGACTCGTATGACATCATGAAAAAGTTTAGCGATTGGGAGTCATTTGGCTATCGTTCATACTTTGACTATGGCTATGACGTCGGCATTCAGGTGGATAATGCCATCTCTGATTTTGACAATAACCCTATTGTTCTAAGTAGTAAAGAGCGCGAGTGGAATGCGGGTAACGGCAGTATTATGCGACTCGCCCCGGTTATTATCGCCGCCGCAGGTACTCAAAGTCTGGCAGACTCAGTCAGGCTGGCCTGGCTTTCTGGTAGGGAAACACATTATTCTGAGGTGGCAGAGATGAGTACGGAGGTTTTTGCCAACTTTCTTTTTCGAGCATTACACCAACATCAATCTCAAAAGAGCTCATCTCAGATTGCTTCTTCTCATAGCAAATCAAAAGAGTCCACGGCTGTCAGCCCAGAAGAGCTAATCAAATCTACTTTTGATGATCTATACTTTACGAGCGACACATTAAAAGAAGCCTGGCTCGACAATTCCTGGCAAGTGATGCCACGTATCAATTCAGATGGCGAGTGTCTAAGAGACCTCGGTGGCTATATAATTGATGCAATCACTATTGCTTTGTGGGGACTAGTCCATTCAAAAACTTTTGAAGACGGTATGCTAAAAGTTCTATCTCTCGGAGGTGACACCGATACTAACTGTGCCATATACGGTCAGCTGGCTGGCGCCTTTTATGGCTTAGAGAATATTCCAACGCGTTGGACAAAAGATCTGGCTATTTCCAGCGAGGCTATTTTTAGTCTCACTGACGAGTTACTAAACCTTCCAGGTTGCCCTATCCTTAGGACTCGCTTTGAAGAAGACACGGATTATTTCAAGCGACCAGATTAGGCCATTAACCATTTTTTCTTACGATCATAAGATAATGTTCATAAAAATAAACACTTAAATTTTCTCCGCTTATGCTATAATATATTATATATGTGCGGGTTGGGCATAGATTATGATTATCTAGAAAAGCGAATTCGCGCCTGCGATTATCTTGTCGTTGCGCAATTATTCTTGCAGAACAATTTTTTGCTAAAAAGAGACCTTACTTTCGACGACATTAAGCCACGCCTGCTTGGTCATTGGGGAACTTGCCACGGCATTAATGTGGCTTATACTCATTTAACTAATTTTTATAAAGATAGAAACAATAACAAAGATGATAGTTTCTCTTTTGTCCTCGGTCCAGGACACGGTTTTCCTGCACTCCAAGCCAATCTTTTTATAGATGGCGATTTATTAAAGGTAGATTCTAATGCTCAGAGAAATACGGCCGGCATCGCTTATCTTTGCAAAAATTTTTCTTGGCCGGGCGGTTTTCCGTCTCATGCTAGCCCAATCACACCTGGTGTTATTTCCGAGGGTGGAGAACTAGGCTATGCCCTTGCTACGGCCTACGGTGCCGCTCTTGGACATCCGGAAAAAACCGTTGCAGTGTTAATAGGTGACGGAGAGTTTGAGACAGCTACCGCTTTGTCCTCAATGAATTTAGTCAAGCTTCTTGGCACTAAGGCGAGTGGCCGTGTACTTCCGATTTTACATCTTAATGGCTACAAAATTTCTGCTCCCACCATCTATGCCAGAAAGTCTGAAAGGGAACTAGCCTCTCTCATTCGCGGATTCGGTTATACCCCACTTTTCGTTGACGCTGAGGAAGCGGAAGATTTTGTGATTGCCCTAGAAAAATCTCAGGAAGTCGATTATCCCTTTATCATTATGAAATCAGAAAAAGGCTATGGCGGCCCAGAATATGTTGGTGGTCAAAAAATTGCCGGGAACTTTCTAGCTCATCAGATTCCGCTGAAAAATGCCAAGACTGATATACGCGAGCTCCATATCCTAGAAGATTGGCTTAAATCTTATCATTTTGAAGAATTATTTGACGATACGAAAGGATTTACTCTATGACTATAAGTACTTTTCCTGACAAACTTTTTGGCCCATCAGAAATCACCGCTCCTGGAAAAGAGTGCTATTCACCAGCTGAGAAAATTGGTGACTTCCTAGCATATACTCTAAAACACGATCCGCACTTCTATCTCTTTTCTCCTGATGAGACCACTAGCAATAAATTAGAAAAGAGCTTTGAGGCTACCTCTCGTGCCTGGGCGCTTCCAGAACAATCATGGGATTTACCGGAAGCGGAAAATGGCCACATTGTAGAACTTCTTTCAGAAAACACACTGTTTGCATGTATGGTCGGACACGTTCTTTCCGGAGAGCCTGCTATGATGACTAGCTACGAGGCATTCTTTTCAATTATTACCTCTCAGCTCTTACAACATATTAAGTTTTTGTCTCAGAGTGCCACAGTTCCATGGCGGACACCAGTTCCAGCTCTTAATCTTTTATCTACTAGTACCTGTTGGCGGCAAGACCACAACGGTTTCTCTCACCAATCACCGATGCTTATCTCTACGCTTCTATCTAGCCCAAGCAATCTTGTAAACTGCCTTTTCCCAGTAGATGACATCGCCGCCGCAGCTACGTACGATTTTATGTACCGCTCAGAAAACGTTGTAAATTTTACAACATTCAATAAGACTAATGAGCCACGCTGGATTGACAAAAACCATGCCGCCTTTCAATTTGACCATGGCGCTAGTATCTTTGGCTTTATTTCTGAGTATGACCCGGATTATGTCTTTACCGCTGCGGGTGACATTATGACGCGCGAAGCTATTCATGCTATTAAAATTCTTAAACAAGATTTGCCAGAAAAACGTTTTCGTTTTGTCGGTATCAATGCCTTATCCTACGGTGCTATTGGTACGACTAACGCTAAGTTGTCCCAAGATTTATTTAATAATTTTTATACTACTGATCGTCCTATCATTGCTAATTTCCATGGCTACCCTGACACCCTCAAATCTATCCTCACAAATTACACTAGCCCGTATCGTCTTTCAGTCCACGGTTTTGAGGAGTATGGTTCTACTACTACTCCTTTTG
This sequence comes from Candidatus Saccharimonadota bacterium, assembly GCA_017405245.1. Classification (GTDB taxonomy): domain Bacteria; phylum Patescibacteriota; class Saccharimonadia; order Saccharimonadales; family Saccharimonadaceae; genus Nanosyncoccus. Next base: position 10,049 of record JAFRAU010000024.1, on the reverse strand, counting down.
AGATGCTTCGTCAGAACCACGCTTCTCGTTATGACTTGTGCATTGACGTGGCAAGTAGGGAAAATCGCCCAGACCTCGTCGCAAAATATGCTCAGATTATCCAAGACAATACAATCTATGCCAGGCAGTATGGCGTAGACCAGATAAATATGTTATAATAACAAAATGGAAATTTTTATTCTGATTATTGTCTTGCTTCTGCTAGCTGAGACCTCAGTAATTTTTGCTAGAAGCGTCAAAAAGACTTCCAAACAATCTGGACGGCGCAAGATATATATTGATACCTCTACTCTAATCGATGGACGCATCGTTGATGTCGCAAAAACCGGGTTTATCGGTGATGACCTTTATATTCCCCGTAGTGTCATTAGAGAGTTGCAGCTTCTTGCAGATGGTAAGGACAAAGAAAAACGCGAATCGGCTCGCCGTGGAATGGATAATGTCAGTGAGTTAGAACGTGTGATTTTCTGCAACGTTTCTATCTTGCAAGACGAACTCGACCGCACCCCAGTCGACGAGCGCCTGATTACACTCGCCAAGACTAACCATGGCGCAATCTGTACTAATGATTACAATTTAAACAAAGTTGCCACCACCGAAGGGATTGATGTTCTCAATATTAACGATCTAAGCCTGGCCCTCCAAAATGACTATTATCCTGGCAAGCACTTAGTAGTCAAAATCACCGGTCAGGGTAGCAACAAGGGTCAAGGTGTTGGTCACTTAGATAACGGCATTATGGTTGTGGTTGATAATGCAGCAAAGAGTGTTGGTAGGGAAATAGAGGTAGAGACTCTTCGTTTCGTCCAAAACTCCGCCGGTCGCATGATATTTGGAAAACGCACTAAGAAAACGTCACGGAAGAAATAACAACACGTAGGGACAATAAGTTTTTATAGCGTATCAGACGCCTCGTAACCGTTGGTATCTTTGACTACAATCTTAATGGATTTTTCTTTGCCAGTCGGCTCATATTTAAGAGTAATCGTAGTTCCAGAAATCGTGCCAGAATCCTCTTTCGCCCCATCTACCGTTAAGTAAAACTCAGACAAATCTGCTGACCCCTTAGTTACTACCGCCTTCAAGGATTTTCCATCGGAAGATTTATAGATACTTACACTCGGACCCTTATAGGAACAGTCATCTACTACGTCTCTATTATACGGCTCAGGCACACTATAAACTGCTCTATTAGTAATCGGGTCTACTGTCTTAGTGACTTCCACGGCAATTTTCTGTGCCTCAGGCGTACATTCAGCCGCAAGTTTATGAGTGTATTTATTAAATGTTAAAGTTTCAGTCGTCACGCCAGAAGTCTTAGAGTTGTACCAGCTTGGCCAAATATCTGTCTGGCCGTTGACTGTTAGCCTCTGGATGCCTGCTGGCTGTGGTATAGCTTGGTTAGCACTGTATCTACCATCTTTCATGTATATTTCTGTATGTACCGGGCCCACATAATCGGCTAGCACGCGTCTGACGAGAGTATTAGAGCTGTTTGCTAGACCAGAACCATCGTGATTACCATTCCAAACCGCGGTTGCCACTACTGGCGAGTAGTCTACAATCCAAGAGTCCTTTGCAATAGAGGCATTGGAAGTGGTAGACGTACCAGTTTTTGCCGCCGTCCAAACATTCGGGATGACAAAGCCAAAGGCTGTTGCTTGTGAACCAAAAGTGATTGTCCTTGCGTTAGCATCGGAAAGAATACTAGAAAGCATATATGCTACCTGATCGTCATACACACGTTCGCCAGCAGAATCTTGCCAACTTTCTATTATGTCACCGCCAGAATTTTTCATTTCAAGGACGTATGCCAATTCCTTATAGACTCCACCGCGAGCAATCGAAGCAAATGTATTGGCATGTTCAATTGGTTTTACCGTACAGCCGGAACCAATCGCCACCGACAGGCCACCAGAGAATGAATCCCCAGCACAGTATGACTTATCCCCTAACTTCTGGGCGATTTCTAAACTATTTTCTATACCATTAATATACAATGCTTTAACTGCCGGAATATTCAAAGAACCAGCTAGCGCCCGTCTAATTGTCACATTTCCATACCATGTACCAGTATAATTTCTCAGAGCACAAGTTCCAGTGTAGCCGGCGCAATAAATACTGTCGATATTTTCATCTTTCAGAATGCTCCCCGGGCCATAGTTAGTGCCAGACCTCTGCATAAACAATGGGCCATAATCTACTATTGGCTTAATAGAAGAGCCCGGTTCTAGTTGCGAAGTAGCTGCGTTTACCTCGCCATATCCTGGAATTTTCCAGTCAGCCGAACCTACCATTGCAATCACTTGTCCAGTTCCTACATCCACAGATGCTAGTGCGATATTGTCACTACCATTAGAAGACATCAGTGCCGCACCATTTGCTACGGCGGTTTCCGCTATCTGCTGTGCACGATAATCTAGTGTAGTTTTAATCGTAAAGCCACCAGCGCGCATGGTTTTAACACCATATTTCTCTTCGAGAATATCTTTGACTTCCAACACAAAATGTGGAGCTTTGATATTATCATATTGATTAGTCTCTGGCTTAATTGTATCTAGGATATTGACTTTCTTTGCCTCCTCAGCCTCCTCCTGCGTAATGTACCCTAATTCCGCCATTACATCCAATGTGTATTGTTGACGCCAAATCAATGCTTCGTGTCCATATTCATTATACGGGTTCAGTACTGCCGGATTATTAGGAATTGCCGCAAGAAGTGCCGACTCTGCCAAAGTCAAATCCTTAGCGCTTTTTCCAAAGTATGTTTGTGCCCCAGATTCTACGCCATTTCTTCGGCCACCATAAGGCGACTCATTCAGGTACATTGTAATTAGCTGCTCTTTGTCGTACATTTTTTCGACTTCAAGCGCCAAGATTGCTTCCTTAATCTTACGTGGAATACCTGTTAATCCTCTATCCTTAGCTTCGTCAGAGAAATAAACCTGCTTAATTAGCTGCTGTGTTAGCGTTGAACCACCTTGCACACTCTTTCCAGAAATCGTCGCAAAGGCTGCACGTATCAAAGACCAGAAGTCCACACCATTGTGATTATAGAAATTCCTATCCTCAATAGCTACCGTTGCCTGGCGCATATAGGTGGAAATGTCGCCACCATCTACTACGAGTCGATAGTCTCCGTCGCCCTTGTCTTCCCACAAGACCTCGCCATTTCTATCCAGATATGTGTTTACGGTTTCTGATACTTTAAGTTCATCCAGTTGAATCGCTTCTAGGTCTTTCTTGTAATAAAGGAACAATCCACCAATCGCAATAATCGTAATCAATATTACCGCTGCAATAATTTTAAGCAACGTTTTTAACCCACGTTTAGAAAACCAGTAGTGAAACACGCGTTTTGGATGAAAATGCGCAAAAAACCGCTTCACTGGCTGTTTTGGTAAGGTCGCCAAGTCCTCTGCACGCTTTCTAGCCTTTTTGTCTTTCTTAACTTTACTACGGTATACTAAGCTAGAATAAGTACTCATACTCTTATTCTTAGAGCGCTTCAAAAGACTACGCTTAGGAGCTTTTGGACTATCAGATTTAGGATTAGATTTTGCTTTTTCCATTTATTCTATTATAGCATACTAATTATGAAAAAAAGCCCAGGTTTTCCGGGCTTTTTTATAGGTTAATGTAAGATTACCCTTGAAGCTTTTAACAGACCACCGCAAATTTATTTTTGCCACGTTTTAATATTGCTGGCACATTTAGTACTTTCTCTGTATCCGTCACCTTTATGCCATTTACAGAGATGGCCCCACTGGTAATCATTTTTCTAGCCTCGCCCTTACTGCTACAAAGCTCAGTCGCAACTAAATCATCTACTAGTGTTGCTCCTAGCGGTTTTACCGGCAGAATCAGTGCTGCCTGGGATATTTCTTTTTCAGAGAAAACCGCATCCTTAGAAAACAATTTCTCAGAAAGCGAAGTTACGGCCTCAGTAGCCTCCGCACCATGAATTACCTCTGTCACGCCCTTAGCCAACGCCTTCTGTGCTAGATGTTCTTCCGGCTTCTTAGCGTGTTTCTCTAAGACTTCCTCTATATACTCCTTATCATATACTGTATAAATTTTCATCAAATATTCCACGGCGCTATCTGCCTGATTCAGCCAAAACTGATAAAAATCAAACACCGTGGTATAATTTTGCGACTTTTTACCGTTAAATTTGGCGGGCTTTCCTGCCAGCCACACTGCATTACCCTCAGATTTACCAAATTTCCGCCCAGAAACTGGGTCAATAATTAGCGGTGTAGACCAGACATTAGCCTCCCCATTCTCTAACTTACGTATCAGGGAGATACCAGTCGACGCATTCCCGTATTGGTCCGCTCCACAGAGCTGTAAATCCACTCCATAGTTCTTATATAGATGCCAAAAATCATAGCCTTGTATTAGTGTATAAGAAAATTCCGCATAAGATATACCACTTCCACCTTCCCCCATGCGCGACTGAATAAATTTCCGATCCATAAGCTGCGTCATAGAAAAAGCCTTACCAATAGTTCTTAGGAAATCTAGATACTTAATATCACGAAACCAGTCATAGTTATCAAGCATTTTGACGCTCACAGGCTCAGAAACGGCGTTCTCTAAGACTTTTTGCATTTGCGCTGCAATACACTGCTTATTGTGATTCACCTCATCAAGGGGCTTTAAATCGCGTTCTCCGGTATCTTTCGGGTCACCAATTTGACCCGTCGCACCCCCAGCTAACAGATACGGGGTATATCCATGCCTAGCAAAACAAGCACACATCATCAGTGCTGCCAGATTCCCGATTGTCAGAGAATCCGCCGACGGATCGGCTCCCAAATAGAACTTATGAGTTGTCTCGTCTAGCATTTTAGGGTCTTTTATAGTGGTCTCGGCGTAAAATCCACGCCAAATTAGCTCTTCTGATAACGTCATCATATCCCTATTATACCATAGGGAACGATATGACTGCTATTGACATTTTATTCCACTTGTGCTATAATAACAGTAGTCCTTTGAGGAGGACAGTAATTTTGTCTCTATATATCAAAAAAAAGGGGGTGATGAGATGATATTTCAGGAGACAATGCACGTTAAAAGGGACGACTTGGTCGGCCCGCCTAAGGAGTTCTCAGACTTTGAGAATCTGAGAAAAACGACCAGGCGCGCCCACTGGGCCAACCTGGAATATAGTATCATGCCATTTACCTTAAAGAATCTCGGCCAGACTATTAATATTTTGGTAGAGAGAATTAAGGAATATAGTGGCATATACCAGCTATATGGTCTATTTCTAGATGACACGCAGTGGTATACTGCCTACATCGACATCTGGAAGGATCCAAGGAAATATGGCGAGTGCCATATCAAACTTACTCCGCGCCCCGGCATTACGCCGCGGCCAAACTCCGCCGAACTCGTCTATGCAGAGTCTCAGAGAAGAGGCTAAATGCGGAAAATTCCGCGAAGACACGGCAGAAAAATAAGCGCTCTTATTTTGTACGAGTGAATCCAGAGTGAGCTACCAAAAAACGCGCCCTAAGTTTACACGGGCGCCCCACCCCCGCAACTTGCGGGGGTATTTTAATGTGGTGGAAACTCTTTTGAATAATAATTATCCGCTTTGCGTGCAGAGATTTCTTCCATAATTTTCCCAGCATTACGCGGGTTTACGCCCTGGCGAGCTAGCATTAAGAATGCCTTATCTGGATCCATGGTACCCTTTGGCGGCGCAAAAACTTTCCCCGCATCAAAAGCGTCTTTTAGAAGGTCGATTTCTCGCATTAACTCTAAACTTTCACCCCCAGGCTCAGCACTCAAATCTTCCATCGGCTCACTTAATACCATATCGGCCTTCATTTTAGCATAGTTTTGCGGCGTAGGGTCATTCTCGTATTTATTTTTCCAATATCCAGGGTTCAAATCTAACACTCCACGCCCATATTCCCAGTCATGATTATTCGCCGGATACCAAACTGGTGCACTTCGCATCTGTGCCTCGGTAACTTGACCACGTTCATTTATGCTACGCCTTGTGCCAAAATTAGCAAAAACATAAGACTTTACACTTTTAGCATCTGGAAAAGCTTGCTCTACTAGCCACTTAGTAATTTCCTGAGTCGTACCCGTATCTGCTACCTCATCTATAATCAGGATATTTTTTCCCGCCATCGGACTAGGCTTCATCATAATCTCCGTCGGATCATCAGTCGTTCTGCCATCAGGGTCATAGAGTGCTCTGATTGCCGCAATATCTTCTATTGGCAAATCCTTTTTTGTCGCCCTAACAAACTCATTAAACCCTACTTTTACCTTTGCACCACTAGGATCTTCCATATACATATCTTTGTTAACGTTAAGGCCCACTCGCCTCATCCATGGCACCCGGTCAATATTTAGGAATGACTCTTCCGGGCGCTTCGTGGGCTCGCCAGTGTCAGCATCCTTTTTTGCAAAATCTCCCCACATCTTGTTCACAATCCAGCTTACTGGCCGTGCAGACTTGTCGAGATATATTACGTGGTCAATCTTTGGCCCATCCGTCCCATCCATCTGCTCAATCGTTGCCGCCGTAAATGTTAGATACTCACTTAGTATTCTGTCAATATTCCATCTTACCGGCTTACCATCATCATCTTCTACTGTCTGGCGGTTAAAAATCGGGTAATCGTCAGAGTTTACTCCAAACTCCTCAGCTTTTTTGTCAAGCTTACTTATGTCAAACTCTTCGCCGTTAGGTTTTACTCCATCAATTATCTCCTGGTCAGAAAAAGTGTTGACATATTGTTTCCAGCTCGGAGTGGCGATTTTATCTGTTTCCGCCCCTGTTTCCGTAGTATTATTAACAGAATCAACTTCGCTATTATCACCTGGCATTTCGTCTGCAAGTAGCGCCATGCGCGAAAGGTTGCCACTTGTTGTAGGCATTTCAGAATAGTTTTTGTTTTCCATTTTCTCCTTATCCATAAGCATATTATAACATGGGGAAGTGTAAATGGTCGACTTTCTAGATGGCGTCCCACCTCTTATGAGTGGTGTCAACCTTGCGATCGGCACTTACATTGATTGACTTATTACCATAAGTGTGACATAATAATCTTATTAGGTTCTTGTTTGTGCCAAGTACCTAAGTTTTCTCTGTCAGAATAATGGCATCGCCGTGGCAGCTTGCATAAATATTATGCGGCGGAAGGGGGTAAAATGACAAAGGAAAATTTTATATCTATTATCAAGGAACTGATTTACCTAAACAAAAAAATCATCAGTTTTGAGGAAACCACTCAGGAAGAAGCATCTGCGCTAGACCACGAAAACATTTATCTATTTAGCGTGGTAGCTGCTCTAAGGCGAGACCAGTTTGTTTTTACTGAGGTCGACGAGGGTTACGCTGAGGGCTTCTCTTATCGGGGCGACGAAGATTTCGACGACTGGTTTGAAGATGAATATGAAGAAGAAGCTCTTGAAATTGATGAAGTAGAGGACTACTTCGAAGATGAAGACGAGTGGGAAGGAAACTGGCCAGATGATGTCTTTGATGATGACGAATTGGAGTCAGAGCATGGCCAGAACACTCATTACCGAGAAATGATTGAGGAAATTTTGGGCGATATTTCAGTTGAGACCGTTTGAGAGGAGAGGGGATATGAAAAAATTATCTGGAAGAATCAGCACCAAGAACAGAGAAAATTAGTTCCAAGAAAGCACAATACACCCCAGGCGATATGCCTGGGGCATTTCAATTTAATCATACGTCCTAAGTAACAATTTTCTAATCTAGGAAAAAATAACATAACCAAATTAATTTTTTGTGGTATAATAGAAAGTGGAACATCTTTAAGCATTTTCAACAAAGGTAATTTTTATCGATTATCATAGGTGCTATTAGGCCCTTATCGATAAATCCTTTGTTGGGTTTAAAGATGTTCCAGCCTAGTAGCACCTATTTTGTATATATAGCGTGTTACCACCTACGCATCTCCCTCATTTTTGGTCGCAGTACTAGACAGAAATCTACGGAGTTATGCTAGAACAACAATTTACCATTATCATCCACCACGTGGCTTGGTTTTGGTATTTTTTATGCAAAAAATAAGGAGCGATACATGTCTATAAAACAACCACAACCACCAGCAATATTATCAAGAAGGAGCAGCATTATTGCTTTCGTCATCTTTTCTGTTGCCTTTCTGGCTACTTTTGTTGCCTCGTCTATGTTTGCTCCTGCTGGTATTTCTGATGCTACCACAGTTACCGCCGCAGTACACGCTGGCGAGTATTCTATCGATATTACTAGCCATGATGTCACTATTGACGCCGTCACTACTGCTACTGGCGCCGCCTCCTTTGGTAAAGATACGGTAATTACTAAGACTAATGCCCCAAAAGGCTATAAGCTATATGTCTCTATGGCAGGAAACGAGAGCAATAACTTGTATCAGGATGGAAATAGTGCCAGTAGTAACTTTATATCTCCCACTACCGGCACTTTTTCCGTTCCTGATACCTTGTCCATGAACTCTTGGGGCGTATCAACTGCCGCTATCACTACTGGTGGAGAAAATACCTTCTGGTCTATGCCGCTCCTCGCTTCTCCTCAGCTTATTCAGACTACGAGTACTGCAAACGAAGCCGGCACAGAAAAAGATATTTACTTTGGTATTAAGGCTAATCTCGCTCTTTCTGCCGGCTCTTACAGCAATAGTATCCTCTACACTGCTACGGCCAACGCCGACACCGCTGGTGCTTCGGCTTTTACGGTTTCCCCAAGTTCTACTACTAGCCTTACCGGGGGTGATGAAGTTACTATTATCACCACTCTCATGACTAATTATCAGATGACAAACGATAATGCTACTGTTACTATTGATAATAAGACTTGTCCTGTTACCTCTATCTATACTGATACTAGCTCTGGCACAGTGGCTATAAAGTGCAACACGCCAATTCTAAGTAAATACGGTGATAAGAGTGTCTATGTTAAGATAGACCCATTTGAATGGGAAGCTACCTTAACTAGTGGCTATACGGCTAGCCCAGCCTTCTGGAATATTGCTTACATGCAGGATATGAACAGTGAAGTCTGTAATTCGGTCTATACACCATCAAATGTAACTGGCAGTAGTGCTATAATCAGGACCAAGGCAAATATGCTAAGTGGTCAATATACTGCTACGGCTAATGGTACTAATCAAGTGCCGGAAACAACGCTCACTGACAAAAGAGATAATTCTACTTATACAGTTAGGAAACTCGCAGACGGGAATTGTTGGATGGCAGAGAATCTGAAACTTACCCTTACTAACAACCAAGCAATCCGTGTCGGTACATTCTCTGGCGGAGAAACCACTTGGACACCGAATCAAGATACTTCATCATCTAACCCATATAATATAGCTATATCGCAAAATACCAAAGCGAATGTTAATGGTGGCAACTGGTATTATCCATGGTATGCTGCTACGGCTGGACAAGGAACTAATACGGCTAATCCAACAATCAATCGTTCTATTTGTCCGAAGGGGTGGAGATTACCAGGAGGAGATACGAGTAATCCAAGCTTCTACCGCTTAATTACTACTATCTACGGGATAACTAACAATTCTACTGGCTCTACCAAAGTGCAATCAACTCCACTATCTTTCTACTATGCTGGTAATTACATCTCTGGCAGACCGGGCGATACGACAACATACGGTTTTTACTGGTCGGCCAGCCCGTATACTGATGATAGTAGCTACGCATATCATTTTAACTTTGGAGATACTGTCGTCTTTCCTCAAAATCGTGCATACGCTAAGTCGGGTGGATTTTCCGTCCGCTGTGTCGCTATTCCTTAGTCTCTCCACCGTTATAACCAAAGCCCGCCGGTATCCGCTTTCGTATATATTGTCTGGCAGATATTATTGGGGTGGAAATGGGGGCGCTGACTTGGGACTAGTAGGACAAAATGCTAATGGAAGATTTTGGTTCGGCTCGGCATACAGCGACGCAAATGCTTATCATTTAGTTTTAGATCCACAAGCACTCTATGTAGCAAATTACGATAAGACAATGGGCTTTCCTCTCCG
>JAFRAU010000023.1 GCA_017405245.1 Candidatus Saccharimonadota bacterium | reverse complement strand
GGTGTCTTCATGACTCCGTACCGTAATAGTATCGATGCCCATCTTTACGACTGGATAATCATTCCCGCCCGGCTGAGTCATGTCGCCGAAGTAGAGAATCTCGTCTTTTTCCACGTCTAACTCTTTTAAGAGATGCGTCATGCCAAATTCTTTGTTCATGCCTGGGGTAATCGCATTAATAGAAGTAGTGCCGCCGATTTCGTAATCGAATTCTGGGGCGATTTCTTTAGCGCGAGCAACGATTTTCTCGCGTTTTTTACAGTCTGGATCCCAGGCATATTTTTCCTCTGTGCCAGCCTTTTGGCCGAGGGCGGAGAAAGTGACCTGGGAGAGGCGGTTTTCAATAATTTCGTCACCGTCTTTTAGCTTGTCCTCTTCCCAGTAGCCTAATTCTTTTGCGGCAGTCTCAATAGCGTTCGTAATTTTTTCAACCTGTTCATCTGTTAATGGATAGCTGTAGACCTGTTCCCATTTTTCCTCGGAATACGGCTCTTTGCTAGAGGAAATTGAAGTCTCCACGGAGAAAAGTTTGTTGCCGTGTTTAGTGGTTTTGCCAGGAACATAGCGATAATACTGGGTCCCCTGAGCGACAAAGAGATGCAGATTCTCAAGCTGCTCTGAGGTTACCCCGCGCTCAACGAGACGATTGACGATTTGGATTAAAAATTGATCGAATTTCTGGCCAGAGATAGGGCAGATTGCGTAATAATTAAGACATTCGATAAGTAGGTCGGCAATCTCATCCGGAATCGGGGTCTTGGCGACGTTTAGAGTCTGGTCAATATCGAAGGCTAGGACTTTTTTCATATTATCTCCACGTTAGTTATTAATATTATAGCATAAAAAATAGCACCAAAGCTGGTGCTATTTTACGCCAAAATGGGCGACGCCAGAGAGGCGCCAGGAAAAGGTTTAAGTTGTTGGGATGATCATATCGGTCGGTCTGACAAGCTGATGGAACTGGAGCATGTCACCAATGGCGGCACGCATCGTTGGCGTATGTTCATCGGAATAGAAGAAAAACTGTTCGCCTGAGGCGGTAACTGCACGCATTAAATCGTGTGCGTTATCGCCTTTGAATCCATGGCTGACACGCTCTATGCAGATGATTGATGGCGTATAGAAGATGCCATCTTTGCCGGGGATTTCTCCACCAATAATAAATTTGTCATTAGTAATAAGAAGTGGCAGACTAAATTCGTTCCAGAAAACGGAAAATGAACTTAGAGCATTGCTTATGTTGTCAAGCCCGTCACTCTTCTTAAAATAAAACTGCCAGTTTCTTAAAACATTCATCTCTGTCATATCTGAAATCTCCTTTTCTAAAAGAACTATTGTTTACTACAATGTGGTATTGTCTTTCTATTATAGCACAGATACGTCAAAAAGTCAATACTACTTAAGCTTTTCATATCTGGTAGGAATATGTTATACTTGGGGTATTATGAAGCTATCAGAAGAGTTACTTTGGCGCGGTTTTAGCGCGGAAACTACCATTAAAGATCCTGCGGTGCTGGACACAATGGAGAATAAGACTTTTTATTGGGGTGCAGACCCATCGGC
>JAFRAU010000022.1 GCA_017405245.1 Candidatus Saccharimonadota bacterium | reverse complement strand
TTCGTATCTGCCGGCGTCAGTACATCTCCGGCGGCAAACACCAGTCTCAGGTTCTCCGTCATCCAACAGTTACCATCCGCCAACTTTCTTATACGGTAGGTTTCCCCGTCTCTAATGTCGCTCAATGTATGTTGTGGGACATAAGACGCATCACCAGCATGTGCACCAGTAGTATCTGCCTGGGCTGCATCAATGCTTGGAGTGGTCGCTGTGGCGCAAACTTCGGGCGTCATGTCCTGCATATATGTAATACTGAAGAAATCTTCTGTCACCATAAACTTAACAGAATAAGAAGTGTTGTAAGTCGGCACATTTGCATATATATAATACGTACCAGCCGTAGCCTGTGCAGGCAGAGAACAATTGTATTTCAAAGTCGCCGAAGAAGTATCCTTAGCACAAGAAAGCTGTACGCCACCCACCGTCTCTACCGCCGTACCACCAGTCACGCTCGTGTACTGCGCGCTAGTCAGAAAATAGAAATCCGCATTAACATAGCTCGCCGTCGAATAAAGACTAGTCGTCAAAGTCAAATTCGTAGCCGTACTAGGAGCGATATATGTCGGAGAGACTGTCATTGTCTTAGCCTCGGCCGCGTCAGCAATAGCTGTAAAGACGACATTGTTAGAATAAACCCCTGGAGCCGTCGTACTAGAATTCCCCTGAATACCATAATATACTACAAAACTATCACCACTAGTCGCGCTAGTAGAAGAACCAATTAGCTGCGGATTTTGTGATGCAACCGGTGGAGCGGCAAAAAGCATAGAAGAGTCTGGCGTACCGTTAGACATAGTAGTGTAGCTAGTACTAAACTCAGCATCATCTGCTACATGAGAAGCACCCTTCTGTAAAGCGTAACCCCAAGAGTTATTAGTCAGCGCAACAGGTATCTCGTAAGTCCCAGTCGTCGCACTAACTACTCCACTCATGCCACTTACTGCACCAGATAGAGCAGAATTATCGCTTGCCATTCCAATATATAATTTATAGCCAGGGGACGTTGTCACCACAGTGACATTTCCAGAAGCCACCGTCATAGCATCATTCTTGCCAACTGCTAAGTCAAGGCTCACTTCCGATGGAGTCGATACAGAAAGGGAATAACCATTAGCGGAAGCAGAAGAAGCATCATTCGTGTCAGCGGCTGTATCTTTCGTCGCCGTAAATACCGATGCCGCAAAAAAGGCCGACAAAAAACTGACGGCAAACAAAATCACAGCATAAGAATATGCCTTCCAAGATTTATTAGTTTTTGTGACACCAGAATCAACCTGTTTCTGCACAAACAGCTTCTTCTGCTTAAAATTACCCCCATTACTGCAACCTCTATTTTTTCCCATCATTAAGTTAATTTTACATTACCGTTTTCAAAAAAACAATAGCTTTTTTGAAAAATTAAGCCTTTTTAGCTAGTCTCACCGCAAAACCACCCCCGCTCGCCATCCATAAATCTAAATAATCATTCTTCGTTACTGAACGTTTTTCAATCGTAATCGCCAGCTGATTTTCACGATAATGCGCCCCATCGCCATCGCGATATATCTCTGCCTCATAACCACCATCACCCAAAAATTCCAAGCCAATCCTTACCCTCCGCGCCTCCTCATTTGTTACGCCACCGACATACCAATCTTCCGAATTTCGGTCTTTTCTCGCTACAATATAAAAC